>CALZMB010000024.1 GCA_945788485.1 uncultured bacterium
GATGTCTGAATCAAAAAGCAGTTTAGAGGACGCTTTGAATGTGGTTTATAACTCCCAATGGTTTCAGACATTGAATAATCCGGAGACTGGTTTGTATTTCCAAAGTGCATTATATAACTATGAGATGTTGAAGGAAGAAATTAAGCTGGGTTAATGTCGTTTTCTTACTGATAGCGAAATTTTGTACGCTATGGGTTTCGACATGGATATGACAGGTGAATTTGAAATGATTGGCGGCAATATGCCGCTTTTTTTGTATTTAAACGTGCCGATGTGTGAAGGACTGTAAAATTTCTTTACGTTTTCATGAAAAATATGTTAAGTTATTACTACTATGTAATGCAATGTACCAAATAATGCCTATCTTTGCAACTGTAAATCAAACCAGACAGATATGGCAAATGTAGAAAACACGAAATCTCAGATGCGTAAGGGCATGCTTGAATATTGCATCCTGCTGCTGATACGCCATCAGCCTCTCTATGCCAACGACATCATTTGTGGTTTGAAAGAGGCTGAGATGATAGTGGTGGAGGGCACGCTCTATCCTCTGCTCAACCGGTTGAAGAAAGACAACCTGTTGAGATACGAGTGGAAAGAGAGCACGCAAGGTCCGCCCCGGAAGTATTACGCCCTCACCGACGAAGGGGAGGATGCGTTGAAACAGCTTGATGACAGCTGGAATGGCCTTGCCACAACTGTGAGCATATTGCAGAATGCGGTGTGTGTGCCAGGCCGGGACGCGGGTGCCGAAGGTGTCGCGAGCGTCTTGACTGCCGAAGCGGCAATGTCATAGACCACCGTAACCGAGCAGGGAAAGTCCGTTGTTTTTCTTCAAATCTTTATTCTCTAATTTTTTTACATCATGAAAAAGAATATCACTATCAATATATTCGGTACGGTCTATTCGATCGACGAAGACGCATACGTTCTCCTGAACAACTATCTTGAGGGCATGAAGAGCTATTTCAGCAATCAGGACGATTGCAATGAGGTTGCCGATGATATCGAGCACCGTGTCGCCGAGCTTCTTTGGGAGAAGAAAGAGCAAGGCATGGAAGCTGTTGACATTGCAACGGTGAAGGAGATTATCGACAAGATAGGCAAGCCGGTTGAAATAGACGACGGCAGCTCTACATTCCGCGACGGCACGGGCAGCAGCAGCGCCGCCGCAGCGGGGTCAGTTGCCGGTGATGAAACAGGAGAGAGCGACGAGGCTGACGGTTTCTTTGACAGAATCAAACATCATGTCCGCACGCGTCGCCTTTACCGCGACACGCAGAACAAGGTGTTCGGCGGCGTCTGCTCAGGCTTGAGCGAATATTTCGGCTTCGGCGACGTGACGCTCTGGCGTTTGGCTTTCATCTTCCTCACATTGTTCTTCGGAAGCTACACGATGTGGTTCATCCCGCATTTCATGAACGGAGCGTTTCCCGTCATTTATCTCATCTTATGGCTCATCGTGCCGGAAGTGAAAACGTCTGAAGACCGTCTCCGCATGAAAGGCAAGCAGGTGACTCCAGAGAATCTGACCGAGCAGATTGTGCAGGATGTTGAGAGCAACCGTCCGGTGAAAGGTTCCGGCAGTTCGTCGCGAGGCAGCGGCTGTCTGAAGCTCATCTTCTTTGTCATCCTCTTTTTCATGATCATGCCGCTTTTCGCCGCCCTCTTCGCCGTTGTGGTCGCTTTGGTTGTTCTCGCTTTGAGCGGCCTGGGCTATTCGTCCGTGATGTTCCTTAACACCGATGCCGTCTTCCTTCACGACATCATCAGCAACTCTGGCAGCACGCTTTGGATAGGTCTCTCCGCTGCGCTTATCGTCATACTCATCCCTATCTATGCCATCATCCGTGCCGTCCGCGGCACATTCCGCAAGCTGTCGTCCACGACAATCATCACACTTGCCGTGGTATGGATCATCACCCTTGCCGTCTCAGTTTCAATGTTGATCATCACCGGCGCGTCTCTCAGCAAGTTCTTCAAGACCCGCCATGCCATAGAGTGTACGCGCAACGGCATCACGCTCTCGAGCCTACATTCATGGTCAGACCTCGACATGCTTGGCTGGGAGCTGAAGAAACTGAAGAACATCTATCCCCACATCACGTCCAACCGTACCGGCTTTGCCGGGATGCCGAAGCGTTCTCTCCATATACGCCGCGACACAGTGACGAAGCCCGCCAGCATCCTCCTTGCCCGTCAGGAGAGCTTGGACGCAGGCAAGTATGTGCTTGAAGCCATCTGCGAGGTTGAAGGGCGCGGCGTAGAGATGAAGGTCAGCGATGCCGACGGCAATACGCTTACGGTGCTGACGCCCGCCGACAATGCCCGCCAGCTCACTTCGATGACATGGGACGACGCTCGTGCGTTGCCTCTCTTCTTCAATCCCGACAGTACGGAGTGGGAACACTTCCGCCAGCGTGATACATCCTGGAGCTACGTCGTCTCTGAGCCTTTCGACTATAACGGCGGCACTGTCACCCTTACGATAGGCATGGACGACGCGTATGTTGACCGTTGCAACATCCGTCATATACAGTTGCGCAAGCTGTGAAGCGCCACGCCCCAACCTGTCTCCGCGCCTGACAGCGTGACGGACCCTTCATAACAACATTCCACTCTAAGCAGTCTGCCTTTTTCCCGCCGGCAGGCTGTTTTTTTTGTATCAGCCTCTGATTGCCAGAGAATGTCTGGCATTTCAATGTGTACAATTTCCGCGACACCCCGGTTGCGCTGAAATATGTGTCGCGTCCGGAAAAATATCAGGCATAATTTTGCCATGTCGCCAGAAAATGTTATCTTTGCACAATCGCATATCAAACTTACTACCAACAAACAAACAATCCTTATGATGAGAAAACTTTTTTCTGTCTCGGCACTCCTTTTTGCTACGACATTTGTCTGCGCCCAGCAGCCGGAATTATACAAGGACTGGCATCAGTCTCCCGAAGCCCGCGCTGACGATATCATCCGCCGTCTCACTGTCGAAGAGAAGGCCCGGCTGATGATTGACGTGTCTGAACCTGTCGAACGTCTCGGCATCCCTAAGTTCCAATGGTGGAACGAGGCTTTGCACGGCGTGGGGCGCAACGGCTTCACCACCGTCTTCCCCATCACTATGGGCATGGCGGCATCTTGGGACGACGCGCTGCTGCTGCAATGTTTCGAAGCAGTGAGCGACGAGGCACGCATCAAGAACCGCCAGGCGAAGCGCGACGGCATCCTCAACCGCTACCAGTGTCTCTCGTTCTGGACCCCCAATATCAACATCTTCCGCGACCCTCGTTGGGGACGCGGGCAGGAGACGTACGGCGAAGACCCGTATCTGACAACGCGTATGGGCTTGGCTGTGGTGAAAGGGCTTCAAGGTCCGAAGGTGGGCAGATACATGAAGCTGCTTGCCTGCGCGAAGCATTTCGCCGTACACAGCGGTCCGGAATGGAACCGCCATACGTTCGACATACAGCTTCTTCCCGAGCGCGACCTGTGGGAGACCTATCTCCCCGCGTTCAAGTCTCTGGTGCAGAAGGGCAGGGTAGCGGAGGTGATGTGCGCGTATCAGCGCATCGACGGCGAACCCTGCTGCGGCAACACACGCTATCTGCAGCAGATACTGCGCGACGAATGGGGTTTCGACGGCATTGTCGTGAGCGACTGCGGCGCCATCCGCGACTTTTTTGCCAAGGGATGCCACGAAGTGTCGAAGACAGCAAGCGAGGCTGCGGGCAAGGCAGTGCTTGCAGGCACAGACCTCAACTGCGGCTCGGTGTATAAGACGCTGCCTTTAGCGTTGAAGAACGGCGAGGTGAAGATGGAAGACATCGACAAGTCGCTGAAGCGTCTGCTTGTAGGCAGAATACGTCTTGGCGACCTCGACCCCGATTCCATCGTCCCATGGATGCAGATTCCCGAACAGATGCTATGCTCTGAGACACACAGCGGCCTCGCCTACAAGATGGCGCAGGAGAGCATGGTGCTGCTTGAGAACAACGGCATCCTGCCTTTGAAGAAAGACGGCATAAAGGTGGCCGTGATAGGTCCCAACGCCAACGACAGCGTCATGCAGTGGGGCAACTACAGCGGCTATCCCCTCCGCACCGTCACCATCCTCCAGGGCATAGAGAAGAAACTGGCGGGCAGAGGCTCTGTGAAATACATCAGCGGCAGCGGACACACGGAGAACGTCTCGCGCATAAGCCATTTCAACGAGCTTACGACACCCGACGGTAAACCCGGCGTGGCGGCTACATACTGGAACAACACCTCGATGACGGGCAATGCTTCAGCCACCGCCACCTACACCAGCCCCATCAAGCTGACCAACGGCGGCAACACCGTCTTCGCCCCCGGCGTGGAGCTTGAGAACTTTTCGGCACGTTACGAAACCACCTTCACGCCCCGGAAAGACGCAGAGATACACCTCAGCGCCGAGGCGGACGAGGGCTACCGTTTCATTCTGAACGGCGACACGCTGAGCAACCGCTTCCGCCAGGCGCACGGCGTGCAGAAGTTCGCGAAGACACTGAAGGTGAAGAAAGGCGAGAGATACGACATACAGATTGACTATCTGCAGCTGTCGGGCATGGCGCACATGCAGTTCGACATCTACGAAGAGGAGACGGTCTCTGCCTCAGCCATCGTCTCGCAGGCGGCAGATGCCGATGTCGTGGTGTTTGCCGGCGGCATCTCTCCGCGCCTTGAAGGCGAGGAGATGAAGGTTGACGCCTACGGCTTCAAAGGCGGCGACCGCACCGACATACAGCTGCCGGAGTGCCAGCGCGAGCTTATCGCCGCCCTGCGCCAGTCGGGCAAGAAAATCGTGTATGTCAACTGCTCCGGCTCAGCCATTGCCCTCGTTCCCGAGACAGAGCGCTGCGACGCCATCCTGCAGGCATGGTATCCCGGCGAGCGTGGCGGCGACGCCGTGGCCGATGTGCTGTTCGGCGACTACAACCCTTCGGGCAAGCTCCCTGTGACATTCTACCGTTCGGTTGACGACCTGCCGGATTTCCTCGACTACAAGATGGCCAACCGCACCTACCGCTACTTCACAGGCACGCCGCTCTGGCATTTCGGCTACGGCAAGAGCTACACCACGTTCTCGTTCCGCAAGCCGAAATACCGCGACGGCATACTCACCGTCGATGTCACGAACACCGGCAAGCGCGACGGCGACGAGGTTGTGCAGGTATATATCCGCCGTCCGGCAGATGTCAACGGTCCGCAGAAGACATTGCGTGCATTCAAGCGCGTCAGCCTGAAAGCGGGCGAGTGCCAGACCGTCAGCATCCAGTTGCCGCGCGAGAGCTTCGAGGTGTGGGACGAGACGAGCAACACCATGCGCGTCGTCGAAGACAGATACGAAATCATGGTGGGCAACAGCAGCCGGGCAGAAGACCTGCAGACCATCACTGCAAGAATCAAATAGCGTGCCTGCGACATTCTCTGAGACGTGTCACGCATATACTCTCCGCGCCCTTGGGACATGGCGAAAACCCGCAATGTCTTGTGATTTCAAATTCGCGAGAATCGTCTGCAGAATTTCGGGAAGAACATCGCTGGCGTACAGCGCGTTAATTTTAAGGTATGCATAATACGTTGTAATACAATGTGTTATCATTAATTGGGACGTAAAATCAGCAGTTTCTGATATCAGAAAAGGCGTTTTCAGCAGCCAAAATAGTCAATATCGGGTGGTCAACAAGACTGTTTCGCCCCGTCACTTTGACTATTTTGGCTTTTTATTTTGACTATTTTGCCCCGTCACTTTGACTATCTTGGCTTTTCTGCATGGCTTTCCTGACGTCGAAAGACAGAAAAACACTGTCCGAAGGGACAAAAACAGCGTTACGAAATGTTAATTCCAATATTTTCCGTTGTCAAGATTTTTCATACCGTGGCAGGATTTTTGCTGCCGCCGCTGATGCCGCAGAAATGTGTCATCGCTGCGCGAAACGGGCGGCGCAACGCTTGCTGCCGCCGTCGGAGCGCAAAAACGAGACGCAGCGCAGTGAAATGTCATGGTTTTTTGAAACATACGTTAAGTTTTTGTATATTCATACTGAAAATTAAACAATTATTATTAACTTTGCAGCCAGAAATAAAAATCCAAGAAAAACTAAAACAATGACAGAGCTTATCCAAAAGAAACTGAATGATTCTCCAGCTATGCGCTGGACAGCCCTTGTGCTAATAGCCTCGATGATGTTCTTCGGCTATATGTTTGTTGACGTGATGTCTCCCATCCAGGCATTGATGGAGAACCAGCGCGGTTGGACGCCGGACATCTTCGGCACGTATGCAGCATCAGAGTATATCCTGAATGTCTGCGGCTTCCTCATCATCGCCGGTGTCATACTCGACAAGATGGGCGTACGTTTCACCGGCGAGTTGTCGGCTTCGATGATGTTCGCCGGCGCCGTCATCAAATATATCGGCATCACCGAATGGTTTCAGACCACCGCTCTCTCCGACTGGCTGAACTCATGGTGGGTGAGCATGCCCGCCAGCGCGAAGATGGCGTCGCTCGGCTTCATGCTGTTCGGCTGCGGCTGCGAGATGGCAGGTACGACAGTGTCGAAAGCCATCGCTAAATGGTTCAAGGGCAAGGAGATGGCTCTCGCCATGGGCCTTGAGATGGCAATCGCGCGCATCGGCGTGTTCGCCATTTTCTCTATCTCGCCTATCATTGCCGACAGCTTCGGCACCGTTGTGGCGCCGGTAGCATTCTGCACCGTGCTGCTTCTCATCGGTCTCATCACATTCACCGTCTTCACCTTTATGGACCGCAAACTCGACAGCCAGCTTGGCGAAGAGGCAGAGAGCGGCGAAGCAGAAGAAGAGTTCAAGTTCAGCGACCTCGGCAAGATACTCTCTTCTCAGGTGTTCTGGATAGTAGCATTGCTCTGTGTGCTGTATTATTCCGCCATCTTCCCTTTCCAGCGCTACGGCGCCAATATGCTTCAGTGCAACCTTGACGGCATCTCCGCCGAGGCAGCCTCAAACATCTTCCGCTGGTTCCCCATCGGCGCGGCAGTCATCACGCCGTTCCTCGGCAATTTCCTCGACCGCAAAGGCAAGGGCGCGACGATGCTCATCGGCGGCTCGCTGCTGCTCATCTGCTGCCATCTCATCTTCGCCTTTGTCCTCCCGGAGACCAAGAGCGCGCTTCTCGCATATTCGACCATCGTCCTGCTCGGCATCTCTTTCGCGCTCGTTCCGGCAGCTTTGTGGCCCAGCGTGCCAAAGATAATCGACGAGAAAGTGCTCGGCAGCGCCTACTGTCTCATCTTCTGGGTGCAGAACATCGGCCTTTGCTTCGTCCCGAAACTCATCGGCAATATCCTCACGTCAACCAATGAAGACAATCCCGCTGTCATCGCCGCAAAGGCAAACGGCGACGATTTCATCCCGTACGACTACACCGTGCCCCTCGTAGTCTTCGCCGGCTTCGGCATACTCGCGCTTCTCATTGCCCTCTATCTGAAACTTATCGACAAGAAGCGCGGCTACGGGCTTGAAGAGCCGAACATCAAATAACACGTTGTCATTTTTCATTAGCGGCGGCTTCTGCACGCCTGCACGCAGTTCCGGCAACTGCTGAAGCCGCCATCATACCGCATATAACCTTAAAAACCCAATACTCTATGTTCAAGAATCATCCAAAAGGTCTGCTTGCAGCAGCACTCAGCAACATGGGCGAACGCTTCGGCTATTACATCATGAACGCCGTGCTGCTGCTTTTCCTTGTCTCAAAATTCGGGCTGTCAGATACAAAAGCCGGCCTCATCTATTCATTCTTCTATTGCGGCATCTATGTCCTCAGCCTTGTAGGCGGCTACATAGCCGACAAGACCCAGAACTACAACCGCACCATCCAGTGGGGGCTTATCATCATGGCATTGGGCTATGTCGCCCTCTCTGTGCCGCTTTTCAGCAAGAGCAGCGAGATGATTATCCTCGACGACGGCTCTACATGGTGGAGCATCCTCGTCTTCACGTGCGTCGCCCTTTTCGCCATAGCGTTCGGCAATGGCTTGTTCAAGGGCAATCTCCAGGCCATCGTAGGCAAGATGTACGACGAGTTTGAGGCAGAAGCCGCAAAGAAAGGTCCCGAAGCTTTGCAAGAAGCGAAGGACAAGCGCGATTCCGGCTTCCAGATATTCTATGTCTTCATCAACATCGGCGGACTGGTGGCGCCGTTCGTTGCGCCGCTGTTGCGCGAGTGGTGGCTCAACGCGCACAACTTTGTGTATAACTCAGACATGCCCGCCTTGTGCCATCAGTATCTCTCAACCGGCGAGGCGACACCAAAGTTCGCCGAGACGATGGCCGTCGTCACTACTACAGAATACAGCAGCCTGACACAGTTCTGCTCAGAATACATCGAGGTCTTCAACACCGGCATACACTTCTCGTTCATCGCATCCGTAGCAGCCATGCTCATCTCTCTTGCCATCTTCCTCTGCACGAAGAAGACTTTCCCGCAGCCGGCAAAGAAAGAGCAGAAGACAGTCGAGAGCTACACCGCCGAAGAGAAAGTGGCGATGGCAAAAGAAATCAAGCAGCGTCTCTACGCGCTCTTCGCCGTTCTCGGCATCGCGATATTCTTCTGGCTCTCGTTCCATCAGAACGGCCAGTCGCTCTCGGTGTTTGCCCGCGACTTCGTTCAGACTGATTCTATCGCCCCTGAGATATGGCAGGCGCTCAATCCGGGCTTTGTCATCCTTCTCACCCCAGTCATCATGTATATCTTCGGCAGTCTCGCCAAGCGCGGCAAGACAATCTCCACGCCGCGCAAAATAGCCATCGGCATGTTCATCGCCGGTCTCGCTTATCTCTTCCTGATGATATATTCTTATACTTGCGGCTATCCTTCTGGCGAAGAGTTCCGCGCGCTGAGCGCAGAGCAGATGGCGACACAGGGTCTGGCAAAGGCAGGCCCGTGGGTGCTCATCGTCACATATTTCTTCCTCACCGTAGCCGAACTGTTCATCTCACCGCTCGGACTGTCGTTCGTCTCCAAGGTTGCGCCGCGACACATGGTGGGTCTCTGCCAAGGCCTTTGGCTCGGCGCGACAGCCATCGGCAACCTCTTCATCTTCATCGGCCCGCTGATGTACAACGCATGGCCTATCTGGATATGCTGGACAGTGTTCTTCGTCATCTGCCTCATCTCCATGGCTGTCATGCTCGGCATGGTGACATGGCTTGAGCGTGTGACGAAATGATTTCTCCGACAGCGCGCCGTCCGTCTGTAAACAGAATTTTCCTAACCACCACAATTCCATAAAACCATATCCAATCCCATGTTTGAAGGACAACCCAAAGGCTTATGGGCTTTAGCCCTTGCCAACACCGGCGAGCGTTTCGGATACTACACCATGCTCGTAGTCTTCCTGCTCTATCTGCAGGCAAATTTCAACTACGAGCCAGGACTGGCAAGTACAATCTATTCCACCTTCCTGATGATGGTGTATTTCCTGCCTGTCATCGGAGGCATCGCAGCCGACCGTTTCGGCTTCGGCAAGATGGTGACAACCGGCATCTTCATCATGTTCCTCGGCTACCTGCTGCTCTCCGTGCCTCTCGGAGGCGATTTCGTGGCAGCAGCAGCCATGGCAGTCGCCCTTGTGCTTGTAGGCCTGGGCACCGGCTTGTTCAAAGGCAACCTTCAGGTGATGGTGGGCCGTCTCTATGACGCCCCGGAATATGCAGCCAAGCGCGACGCCGGCTTCAGCCTCTTCTATATGGCCATCAACATCGGCGCGATGTTCGCGCCTACCGCAGCCATCAAAATCATGGACTGGGCGCAGGCAAGCCTCGGCGTGAGCGAGAACGACTCCTACCACTTCGCTTTTGCCGTAGCGTGCGCCAGCCTCATAGTCTCAATCCTGATTTATTATTTCTCATCATCAACCTACCGCCATGTGCTCGCAGGCGAGAAGAAGAGCGTGGCAAAGGATGCCAAGGCAGCCGATGTGCCTGAGCTCTCGCCGTCGGAGACGAAAGAGCGCATCATCTGCCTGTGTCTCGTCTTCGCAGTCGTCATTTTCTTCTGGATGGCATTCCACCAGAACGGCAACACCCTCACGCTCTTCGCCCGCGACTATACGCAGACAACATCCGAGGGCTTGCAGAGCATGGCATTTGACGTGACAAACCTCGTGGCGTGCATCTTCATCGTCTATGGACTGTTCGGCATTGTGCAGAGCAGCACGTCACGCGGAAAAGGCATCAGCGCGCTCGTGGTGCTTCTCGCCGTCGTCTTCCTCGGCTACAAATACAGCACACTGTCAGGCGTCGTAGATGTCAAGGCACCAATCTTCCAGCAGTTCAACCCATGCTATGTCGTGGCGCTCACACCTGTCAGCGTAGCACTCTTCGCTTGGCTCAACCGCAAGGGCAAAGAACCCACCAGCCCGCAGAAGATCGGCCTCGGCATGCTTGTCGCAGCGGCAGCCTTCTGCCTCATGATAGTCGGCTCGTTAGGGCTGCTCAGCCCGATGGACCAGGCAGCCGCCATAGCATCTGACGCAGAACCGGCACGAGTCAGCGCAAACCTGCTTATCTCAACCTATCTTGTACTGACGTTCGCCGAACTGCTGCTCTCGCCCATCGGCATCAGTTTCGTCAGCAAGGTGGCTCCTCCGAAATACGCCGGCCTGATGATGGGTCTGTGGTTCGCGGCAACTGCGGTAGGCAACCAGCTTGTAATGATTCCAGGTCTCCTTTGGGGCGCAAACGTGCCGCTCACGACAATATGGGGCGTTCTCGCTGCCATCTGTCTCGTCAGCGCAGCCTTCATCTTCTCTATCATAAAGAAGCTCAACAAGGTGTCATGATGAGTGCGCATGCCAACTCATAGAACAGACATAATGACAAGGTCGTCATAACCATCTGCGTGATGTGTCATGACGACCTTGATTTCTTTTGCACGCGAGCAGCCGTTTTAAATACAGCCACGGCCGAGGCCGTTATCTTTCTCCAATTCACTCTTTGTTTGATTTGAAGAAAGATAAAGGTGTATATCTTTCGGGTTGTCACGGCTACGCAACTCGACAACTTGTAATCATAAAAAGTTATAAATCCTTGGTGTTTTCATGCTAAATTCTTAATTTTGCAGAAGAAACAAAATAATGACGGCTATGCAAGCAGAAAACAAGTACATACGATTTGACTGGGCAGTGAAGCGTATGCTTCGCGACAAGGCAAATTTTGCAGTGTTGGAAGGACTGATTACAGTGCTTCTGGGCGAGAAGATTGTCATCGACGAACTGTTGGAGAGCGAGGGCAATCAGGAATCCAGCGATGCCAAGTTCAACCGCGTTGACATCAAGGCGAAAAACAGCAAAGGAGAAATAATCATCGTAGAAGTACAGCTGACACGCCAGCTCTACTATCTGCAGCGTATGCTCTACGGAGTGTCAAAAGCCATAACCGAACATATACATATCGGCAACAAGTATGACCAGGTGAAAAAGGTCTATTCCATAAACATTCTCTACTTTGACCTGGGAAAGGGAAGCGACTACCTCTACCACGGGAAAACCATATTTACAGGTGTCCATACAGGCGACCATCTTGAAGTGAACACGAAAGAGGCAAACGAGATAAAGATGACCGTTCCAGAGGATGTCTTCCCGGAATACTACATCATCCGTGTCAATGAGTTTAACGAGGTTGCTACAACTCCTATTGAGGAATGGCTTGACTACCTGAAGAATAACCGTATCAAGGACGACACCTCCACGCCAGGACTTCAGGAAGCCCGTGAGAAACTGTTATACATGACAATGAATGACACTGACCGTCGCGCATACGATGCACACATGGACGATATCATGGTGCAAAATGATGTGCTCGACACAGCAAAGATGGAAGGACGTGCAGAAGGAATAGCGGAAGGACGTGCGGAAGGACGTGCAGAAGGACGTGCAGAAGGAATAGCTCAAGGACGTGCGGAAGGACGTGCGGAAGGAATAGCAGAAGGACGTGCTGAAGGAATAGCGGAAGGACGTGCGGAAGGAATAGCGGAAGGACGTGCGGAAGAACGGACTAAGGCTGAGGCAGAGAAACTCGACATCGCAAAACAGCTGATAGCTTCTGGAATGTCTGCTGAAAAGGTGGCTGCCATTACGAAACAGCCTCTTGATGTGATTCTCAACTTGAGTGTTTGATTTGCTTAAATCTCAGGGTGAATGTGAAAATTTTACCCCGCATATTTCCTTACATGCGTTCTTTTATGAGTAAACTACAGTGGTGAAGGAACATATTATAATGACACGGCGCGCAGTTTTTAAGTAATAAGGTTAATTTATTTAAAAATATCAGCACTAAACCAATATAAATTGCTGTAATAGAAGAAAATTCAGTAATTTTGCACACGATTTCTGCTCTGTGAGGTAACTCTCAGGGCATAATCATTGTGTAACTAATTAATAATTAAAAACAAAAAACAGAAAAAGTATGATTATCGTACCAGTAAAAGAGGGCGAGAACATTGAGAAAGCTCTTAAGAAATTCAAAAGAAAGTTTGAGAAAACAGGTGTTGTGAAAGAACTCAGAGCACGCCAGCAGTTTGACAAACCTTCTGTTCTTAAGCGTCTCAAAATGGAGCGCGCCGTTTACGTCCAGAAGCTCCGTCAGGAAGAGGATTAAGCCCTCGCGTAATCATGCAATAATAATTATTGCTAAAAAAATAGCCGAAATTTGGTAGTTTCGAGAAATTTCCGTAATTTCGTCACATCAAAAACAAACAGCCTTCCGTAATCGTCGCATTCTCTCACGCTGAAGGGCAGAACCGCAATGCAAAAGAGAGTGGGGCGGATGGCAGCCGGATAAATAACGGCTGCCTGCAAACGGCAAGGGGTGAAAGGATGTGCAACGTGGACGTAAAAGAGAAATTCTTTGAACATATAAAATATGAGAGGCGGCTCTCGCCGCATACCGTTCAGGACTACGGTATCTCGTTGAAGCTGTTTGAAGAATTCCTCAACTCGCTCACCGAACCGCGCACGCTGGAGACAGCCGATGCTGACAATATTCGCGAATGGATGGAAAGCCTGATGGAGCGCAAATGCTCGCCGGCTTATGTCAACCGCTCACTCGTCGCTTTGAGGACTTTCTACAAGTACTGCCTCTTGATGGGAATCGTCAGCATCGACCCCGCACGTCTCGTCACCGGTCCAAAGAAACCGAAACGACTGCCTGTTTTCATCAACGACAGCGATATGGACCATCTTGACGACATCTTGAAACAAAGAGAAAAGACATTTTATAATGTACGCACGCGTACCATTATACTATTCTTGTATCTCACAGGACTGAGAGCGGCAGAACTGCTCTCGCTCGACGATGAGATGATAGATTTCGTCTCGAAGGAAATCAAGGTGACCGGAAAACGCGACAAACAGAGAATAGTACCCTTCGGAGACGACCTGCTCGACATTCTAAGGGAATACATCTCTATCAGAAACCAGCATCACGCACGGACATCACACGCGCTGTTTGTTGACGACAAAGGCGTAAGGCTTACATACGACAAGTTGCGCAAACTTGTCAGAGAGCATCTCGCATTGGTCACTAACCAGAAGAAGCGCTCTCCACACGTGTTGAGACACACCTTTGCCACGACAATGCTCAATCATGACGCGAATATCGAAAGCATAAGAAAACTCCTCGGGCATCAGAGCCTGAACGCAACAGAGATATATACGCACACAACTTTTGAGCAGCTCAGACGAATATACAACGAAGCCCACCCGCGATCATGACACATGACGCCACGCCTCAAATGCATATATACATTATTATATATATGAAGGCGGACAGTGGGGATGTCAAACCTAAATAATACGTTGACTATGGAAATTACAATCAATGCAATCCATTTCGATGCTACCGAAAAGTTACAGGACTTTATAGAGAAGAAAGTTCTGAAGTTACAAAAATCCTTCGAGGATATAAAGAAAGTTGAGGTGAAACTGACAGTCGTCAAGCCTGCAACAGCTCTGAACAAACAGGCAGCTCTCTCTGCCAACGTCGCCGGGACGACAGTCTTCGTCGAGAAAACATGCGACACTTTTGAAGAAGCTGTTGACCTCGCAATCGATGCGATGAAGGTCAAAATGACGAAAATCAAAGAAAAATCAAGAAATCACTAAAAAAAATGCCAAAATATTTTGGTGATTAAAAAAAAAGTAGTACCTTTGCACCCGCTTAGAAACAGAAAGCACTGCAGGCCTAACGGCTGCAAAGGTTTTGCCTCTTTAGCTCAGTTGGCCAGAGCACGTGATTTGTAATCTCGGGGTCGTTGGTTCGAATCCGACAAGAGGCTCGAAAACAAGGGTGGTTACCAGAGTGGCCAAATGGGGCAGACTGTAAATCTGCTGGTTTTTACCTTCGGTGGTTCGAATCCATCACCACCCACTCCAACACAGACGCGGACGGAGTTTGCTTCATCCGCGTTTTTCAGCAAAGAAAGCATACCCGTAGCTTTCTTAATCTAATGCGGAAGTAGCTCAGTCGATAGAGCACTAGCCTTCCAAGCTGGGGGTCGCGGG
>CALZMB010000025.1 GCA_945788485.1 uncultured bacterium
ACAGACCTTTCGGAAAGAAGGGACTGATGGCGGAGTTCTTCCAATATAAGGACGGCACCAACGTGCCCATCGTCGATGTCCTGCTCAGCTCATATTATGCAGAGTTCTTCGCCGACCCGGAGAGCTACGTGGCATACAACCATTTCAACCGAGCCCGTATAGCACAAAAGGCGTTCGATAGCTACAACATTAAGATGAACGTGAAAGACCCTATGAAATATGTTGCCACAATGGGCGACGGCACCTCTGTCAATCTCTACGAGAAAGAGTTCGACCGCATAGCACGCTGGCGCAATGTGAACAGCATGGCAGAAAGACTGGTACTCAGCGTAACGCCGTTCAACATCATCGGCGCGTCTGCCCTCAACGCCATCAAACGCTACAAGCAACACGAGGCGAAGGGCGATGTACAACAGATGATTGTCACAAGTCGTGACCTGCAGTATATCATGGACGACTTCGAATCGCGTGATGAATACAAGGAACACAAGAGCGACCACACCGACCTCATGCGCCAGTATGAGCCTATCAGAGACAAATATCGCGAGCTGCTACAGTCTAACCATGACGCATCGGCACCTGCCGCGGAGATGGCGAAGGGCGTGAACGTGCCGGCAAACCTGAAGAGCAAGGCCGATGCAGAGGCACGCAAGCAGTGGGGCGCAGGCTTCGTGAAGTCCATCTTCCTCACCTCGCAGTGGTCGCAGTTCAAGAATCCGAAGTATCCTTATCAGGTGATGCATCGCAGCATGGATGTCGATTTCATCGTCAAGGAGGGCGACAACTACTTCGTATATCACTGGGTGCTCAAAGAGGGTGTCTCCGGAGGCAAGGGCACAGGGGCGTTCAGCATCATGGCACGCATGAAGCAGCCTACCCGCGAGAAGGTGAACTACAAGTGACACCCTGATCTGCCCCCTCCCCATGGAGAGGGAAAATAATCCCCATGCTTCTGCACCGCTGTGGCAGGGGCATGGGGATTATATCGTTCAGTTTCAACTCCCCGGTTTCTGTCACAGGTCGATCACCAGCTATTCCCGAAGGAGTAAGAAAATGATCATGTCTAAGCTTATGCTCCCGATGGAGCAATGGGTCTGAAGTGATGGGGCAGCCGTCGAGCTTCTTCTGCATGGGCAGAAGCTGGTTGGTGAACCTCAACCACATCAGCTCTGTCGGTATCCTGCACGCCACCCTCTCTTTCGACAGCGACAGCGTGAAGAGCGTCACCATGTCGCGCAACAGCCTGAAAACCTTGCGCGACCACATGGTGCAGCTCTACGGGATATAGACTGCGCAACGGACATCACAATCGTTATGAACGTTTCATTCGTTACGAACGTTATTATCGTTCGTATCGTTCATAACGCCACCTGTTTTACAAAATTTAACTCCCTGCTACATTCCTTAACGCGAAATACTCCCGTAAAACCCTCCGCCCTCTGTCGCGCCCAGAAATACGCGAGTATTCAGCCGTTTCCGTATATGATTGTCTCACAACAACTTGCAAAACACACAGCCTCTGAAACCTCTCTCCAGGGCAGCAAAACAGTCAAAGTGAGCCTGCAAGAAGTATTGTCTTGCCCTGCAAGAAGTATTGAATGACGGGGCAAGACATACTGTTTCGCAAGGCAAGACGTATTGTTTTGCGCCGTTTCTGACCATCCGCCGCCCTCTCGACGGCGTTTTTTTTATGTCCTGACAATAAAAAAAGACAAAACACCGAGGATTTTCCATCAAAAACCACGACACTTTTTCAGCGCCGAAAACAGTTAACAGATGTGAAAACAATGCATCCCGCATCGTCGGCAACACAAAGAAGTTCGACCTCTCGGACAGACGCGTCAATAACGGCAAGGGCATCGTCATCATCAACGGAAAGAAGCGTATAGTGAAATAAACCGAAACATCTACAATTCAGAAGGTCTGAAGGGTCAGACTCTCACTAAAAAAGCCGGATTCTGTGAAGAATCCGGCTTTTTTCAGTGTATAATAAATTTTTAGTTGACGAGTTGATTTAGTTGAGTTGACAAGTTTGTTTGTACTGTCAGCTAAAAACTCAAATACTATCAACTCGTCAACTTGTTTCACTTGTCAACTCGTCAACTATTATAAATAAATTGTTTGCATATACGAAACGGATGTTTTTTGCGTTTATCTAAATGATGAAAATTATGTGCAACGCCAAACGCAGGAAAATCGTTTATGTCATGGAGACGCTCGCCATAAAAGGCGGCTTGGAGCGTATCATGGTTGAGAAAATGAATTTCCTGGCAGAGACAGGAAAATATGACGTGGTACTGGTGGAGGTGTATGACTATGCCTCGCCAGACTGTTATGCGCTGGCGGAGGGCGTGCAGCGCATCAGGCTTGGCGTGCGCAAACGGCACGGGATGCCGCTGAAGCTGTGGCAGATGGCTGAGGTGCACTGGCGCATGAGAAAGACGATGCGGAGGGTGATGCCTGACGTGATGGTCTCGGCGGGGCTGCTGGGCGTGCTGCTCTTCGGCGTGCAGAGCTTCGGATGCCGCGAGATTTTTGAATCGCATGGCCCGCGAAGGTATCTGCCGTTGCAATGGATGGTGAGGAGGATGGAACGCCGCGTGGACATGGTGGTGACGCTGACAAAGGGCGACGCAGGAGAGTACCGGCTGGCGAGAAGGGCGGTGACGATACCGAATTTCGTGTCGGGCGGCGGCTGCCTGCCCTGTTATGACAACAGAGGCAAGAGAGACATCGTGGCTCTGGGACGGCTGACGGAGGAGAAGGGGCACGACATGCTGGTGGAGGCGTGCGACATGGCCTTCGGCAACGTGGCGGAGAAACGGCTGTGTATCTATGGCGACGGCAGGTGCCGGGAGAGGATTATGCGGATGATGCAGCAGGCACGACATGCGCCGAGGATGTGTCTGAGAGCGGCGGAGGACGACGTGGAGAGAATCTATTCAGAGGCGTTTGCCGTTGTGGTGACATCAGAGTATGAAGGCTTCTCGCTCGTGGCTTTCGAGGCGATGGCAAGGGGTGTGCCAGTGGTGGCGTGTGACGTGCCGTACGGACCGAGAGAGCTGATGCAGGACGGCGCGATGGTGGTGGCGCGGACGGCGGAGGCGGTGGCAGAGGCTATAGAGAGGCTTAACAACGATGCCGGGCTGTATGCCGCGCTTGCCGAGAGGGGCAGAAGGTGCGCCGCGATGTATGCAAAGGAGAGGGTGATGAAAATGTGGTTAGATACTTTTGACATGACAGAAAAATGAAGATTCTTCTTTTCGGAAACCCGAGCACGCTGCACAGCAACCTGGCAATGGGGCTGAGGGAGCGGGGACATGAGGTGCGGAGCGTCAGCAACCGTCTTGGATGGCGGAAATTCCCGGTGGACGACATTCTGCTGGAACGGGATTTGCATATCAACCAGAAACTTGCTTTCGTGAAATATGTGGCAGAGGCGCTGCCTGTCCTGGCGATGTGCAGGGGGTATGACATTGTCCAGCTGCACAGTCCGCTGCTTCTCGACTTGAGGGCGTCGCACAACATTCCGGCGCTCAGATTCCTGCGACGCTTCAACCGCAAGGTGGTGCTCGGCTCGTTCGGCGACGACGCATACACCGTTGAGCGTATGCTCAACGGCAAGGGCTTGAGATACAGCGACCAACGCATTGGGGACACCGTCAGGGAGGACGAGGCTGCAAAGACGCAACGAAGGCTTTGGATGGATGACACCTACGGGAACGTTAGGCTGACAAGGCTGGCGGTGGAGAAATGCGACGCGGTTGTGGCTTGCCTGTATGAATACTGGAGATGTTATGAAGATATATGCCCGGAGAAACTGTCGCATATCCCGCTGCCTATCGTCATGGAGGACACGCCCGGGAGATTCACGGTGGGAGAAAAGATAAAATTCTTTATCGGGATACAGAAAGAGCGCAGCATGTTCAAAGGCACCGACATAATGCTGAGGGCGGCGGAGGATGTCGTGGGGAGAAACAGCGGCAAGGCTGAGCTGAGGGTTGTGGAGAATGTGCCGTATGAGGACTATAAACGCATAATGTGCGGCAGCGACGTGATTCTCGACCAGCTGTACAGCTACACGCCCTCGATGAACTCTCTGCTTGCCATGTCGAAGGGCATAATAAATATCGGCGGCGGCGAGCCTGAAAGCTATGACATCGTCGGGGAGAAGACGCTGAGACCTGTCGTGAACGTAGAGCCGACATACGAGAGCGTTTGCAACGCCGTGGAATGGGTCATAAACAACAAGGAGAAGATTCCGCAGATGAAAGCTGATTCTGTGGAATATGTGAAACGGCATCACGACTACCGTGATGTCGCAAGACAATACGAAGAGTTATACAGACGGCTGCTGGAAGGATGACTGCCGCAGCGCGTTTTCTGCCGAAAAGAACTCTCTGAAATAAAAACTGAAGACAATGAACGAAACTCTATCTGTCATAGTGCCCATATACAATGCGGAGAAAACTCTGGAGAGGTGTGTCACGAGCATTCTGCGACAAGGCTTGCACGATATGGAAATGATTCTTGTGGATGACGGATCGACAGACAGCAGCCCCGCGATGTGCGACACATGGGCTGAGAAAGATGCGCGCATAAGGGTGACACACAAAAAGAACGGAGGGCTGAGCGATGCCAGAAACACGGGCATCGATATGGCGACAGGACAGTATATCACCTTCGTTGACAGCGACGACGAGCTGTGTCCGGGAACTTACAGACGGATGATGGACACTATGGCGGAGCATCCGGAGATTGATTTCATCGAGTTTTCTGTCAATGCCATAGGATGGGTGAAGCGTGACACGAAATATAAAGACTGCATATACCGCTCGGCAAGACAATACTGGAGAGAGACACACAGCTGGAACCACGCCTACGCATGGAACAAGATTTTCAGGAGGGAGATGTTCGGCACAGTGCGCTTCCCCAAAGGAAAGCTGTATGAAGATATTTGGATTCTGCCCGCTCTGCTGAAAAAGGCTAAGGTCATTGCCACATCATCGTTTGCGGGGTATAACTACTACGCATACAACTCTGGCGTCTGCGCCAAACCAGACAGCGAGAAACTGAAGCAGTGTCTCGCGGCAGACCTCAACGCACAGAGAGAGATGGGGACACGATGGTATGCAGTGAGGGAGTGGGACTTGTTCCGCAGCATGTTGTATTGCCAGGTGGACATCTATCGTTTGTCAGGAGAGATAATTCTGAAATGGCCATTGGTGCGTCTGGTGTGCTGGGTGCATAAACACACAAAGGGGCGCGGCAGATAAATGTCGCTGACAGCTGGCAGGTTCAGAGCGACGTGTAGTAGCCGAGCTTGTACATCTTGAAAACCCTGAGCGAAGGCCGGCGGCCAAGAAGGTTGCGGCGTTCGAGGGGAGAGAACAGCCGGTGCCACAGCTTCACGGCCCACAGCAGGCGGACGGAGCGCAGGCGACGGGTGCAGCGGACGACGGGAGAGCTGTCGCCGATGCGGCGTTCGAGCGTCTTCAGCGTGCGCAGCGACGCCTCTGTCTTGAGCAGGAAAGCAGGGTTGCTCTCGTCGATGTCGAGGCCTACGGGATTGTCTATGTGCTTAAGCGAAAAGCCTGAGGCTTCTAAATCCAGTCCGAAGAGGATGTCCTCATATCCGTATTCCGTTATCCCCTCATCAAAGCGGCATCGGCTGAAAGCCTTGCGGCGGACCATGAAATTGGCGGAATGGAAGTTCTTGTAGCCGTACTCAGCGCGTCGCGCAGCGGTGTGGAACGGCTCAGCATGCTTCTCATAGACATGGCGCAGACACCACCGCCTCCCCTCACCGATCACAGTGACGCCGCCGTTCACCACGTCAGCGTCTGTGGCGAGATAAGCGGCAAGGAAGGTGTCGCTCACAAGCTGCACGTCGCTGTCGAGGAAGAGCAGCCTCTCCCCCTCTGCCTCGGAGGCGAGGAAGTTGCGGATGGCAGAGCGGCCCACATTCTCGCGGCGGCGGATATAGCGGCAGCAGTCCAGCTCGTTGATGCGGAGATTGGAGATGACGGCCACCTGGTCGCGGCTGCCGTCGTCTGCCACGATGATCTCGTAGGACAGGCCGCTGATGCTGTCAGCCTGCGCCTTCAGCGCGGCGACGAGCGTGTAGCAACGGTTGTTGTAGGACGGAAGGAGTATGGAGAGGGATTTTTTCATTGGTCGGAGGATTAGCTGAATCTGTTTATGACAGGGTGCTCAATCAGTATTCGTGATTACTATTTTAATCCGAAACAGATTCGGACAAGCCTGACAGGACACTTTTCTATAATCTGCGTGACAAGCAAAGGCATGAATAAACCGAAAGACAGATTCAGCAGGTAAAATAAGAAGAACAAATTCTCATTATAGAACAACTTCTTCCACAACACTAATTCTACGAACGCCTGAAACATATAAGACATGAGATAAATCTGATATATATGACTGCCTATATATGAGAATTCAAGACTCAGGTGTCTTGAGAAACAAAGAACCATCGACACCATTGCCAATATACCAACAATAGATGTTATCAAATCCACATCAAAATGATACATGACTGCATATATCACGACAAGGAAGAAAAACAAGAATGAATTATCGAGATATTTGTACAAAGAATATCTGAAAAACATAATGCCGAAATAAAAATAAAAGAAATAATGGTTTATTTCAGAATAGTTGAAATAATTTTCATCTGCTGGGACACTGATGTCAAGAAAATATCCTAAAAAGGACATGGCAAGCAAAACAAACATAAAGAATGTGTTTTTGCAAGCATAACGATAAACCGGATAAAACAGCATAAGCTCCATCAATGTGGCAAGAAACCAAAGAACTGCTGAACTATGGTTGGCATAAAGGACAAAAGACTCCAGATAATAATTCAAGGTGATATTGACAGGTGTCTTGACTATACCATCCATCAATGCCTTTATCAGAAAATACACCGTGACAAAGAAAAAGAAAGGTGCCATTATCCTGATGAATTTGTCTTTATACAAGGACAAGACGCTCCAGTTTTTCTTTATTCTGCTTATATATAATAAACCTCCGGAAATAAAAATGAACAACGGCATACGTATAGGCTGGAAAGGATATGTTATTGAAGAGCAGAACACATGATTCTCCCCGGTTGTCATATCTATCAAATGTATGTGATACATGACAACCAATACGATATTTATGGTTCTCAACAGTGATAGCCATTGTATATTTTCAGACTTGTTCTGAATGTTCATAAGTATCATGGTGCGAATGCAGCGCACAATTAATCTGATGATAACATATCATAATATCATCATCTCACCACCCCGATTTTCGTCACCACGCCTTTCGAGCCGTCGCTCTTCGCCACGAGCACCATATACATGCCTGAAGCTACAGGCTTGCCCTCGGTGTCGCAGCCGTTCCAGCGGTAGGAACCGCCGGCGCAGCGGCCGGAGTGGACAAGGCGGCCGGAGGAGGTGACAATCTTCACGTCGGTGTTCTCCGCCAAGCCCATGATGACGATGTCGCCTGTATGCTCGGGCGTGACGGGATTGGGATATGCCCATACGTTGCCGGAAGACATCTCGCCGTCGGCAGAGATATTGCCGCTGACATCGCTCTGATATGCGCAGAGGCCTTTGTCCGTGGCGAAATACACGATACCGGTGGCGTCGTCAATCAGTATGTCGTAGATGATGTCTGACATGAGCGGCGTGTCGGCAGAGGTGAAATGCGCTATCTGAGTGTTGTTGTCGCTGCTGATGAGGAAGACGCCGTTGCCTACGGTGCCGAACCATTTGCGGTTCATGGCATCGACGGCGATGCAGCGCACCGTGATGCCGTCGAGGAGATAGTCGGCATAGTTGGTGCCGTCGTTGCGCGGCACTTTATGTTTCGTGACGTTCAGTGTCGCGCTGTCTGTCGTGCGGTTGTCGTCGTAGGTGAAATAGAATGGGCCGGATGTGGTGGCAAGCCAGATGTTGCCGCGGCGGTCTTCTACGATGTCGTAGAGATAGTCTGCCTCAATGCTGTTGACGTCCTGGTCCAGGATATTACGGTAGGTGGTGAGGAGGTCTGAGGTGTAGTCGTATTTGAACACCGCCTGATGGCCGTAGAAGCTGTTCACCCACCACATCAGGCCGTTGGTGGGGCTGATGAACGTGCCTTGCATATCCATGCCGAGGCGGTTGTCGAAGGTGATGTCGTCGTGCGGGTGGCGCACGATGGTGTTGTCGGGCGAGAGAGTGACGATATTGTCGTCGGTCCATCCGAACATCGTCCACAACGTGTTGTTGCGGTCGTAGAGCATCGAGCAGACGAGAGATTCGGTTGTGCTGATATTATATGTCGGCGGCACAGGACTGTTGGTAGGGTTAAGGCAGTTGACGATGCGGTCGTTTCGGTATTCCACCAGCCCGTTTCTGCCTCCGCTCCAGAAGTGTGTATTGTCTGCTGGGTCAAACGCCATGCAGTTGACGTCAAGATATTCCATGCCGAGCATCTCTTCCGATGGCTTCTCTAACTCATGCCATGTCTCATTCTCCATATACTGCACCCTGCCTTTCACTCCAACTCGCATGCCAGCCGAGAAATGTCCCGCCGTGCCGTAGAGCCTGCCGTTGTGCTGGTAGAGACGCCAGAAATCGTTCGACACAGGACCGTCGGGCATGACGCCGGTGGCTACGGGCACCATCTCGCCGCCCTCTTCCTTGTAGCGCGTCAGTCTGCCGTTGCTGTCGGCAGCCCAATAGCAGTTGTTTGCAGTGTCGGGAGTATAGGCGGCTTTGTCGAGAGGGGCATAGGGCATGGCGTAGTGCCACTCGTTCTTGTTGAGAAGGTTGTCGGCGAAGTCGCCTTTCAGTATGCCGCGCTCTTCGGTGGCGGCGTAGATGCTGTTGCCTTCGATATAACAATAGCTGACGCTGCAACCCAGCATATAGCTGTCGGTGACATACCTGTTGCGTGTGTCGAACTTCACAATGCCGAACGATGTGCAGATATAGACGAAACGGTCTGTTGCAAACAGGTAATTGATGTTCTTCTCTCCGCTGAGGCTTTTGTCTTTGATGTCAGTGTTGTATGTGATATCGTTTTCTGCCGCCATGATGTCGAACGTAGCATCGCTGTATGCTATGACGAGTACGCGCGTCGCCGGCACCCACTTGATGTGCTTGATGTCTGTGCTGTTGAGACAGGTGGTGCGGTCGTATGTTGTCAGTGATCCGTCGGCGGTATTGTAGGAGTAGAGGGCTGACGAGGCGAGGACATAGACTTCCTTCCCCGCCGGTTCTATCTCCTTGATGTCGCTGTATGAGGAGAAGAGCCTCCACGAGCCGGCAGGCAATGGCAGCGCACTGACAGTGACAGCCAGCAGGAGGAACGTTGTGAGGGTTCGTTTCATAGGCATGGCAGAGGGAGTTAGTTGTCGTGGCGTGTGATGCGGCTCTGCTGCTCGCGTATCTCGTTGTCGAGCTTCTGGTTGCAGGCTTTGCGCTGTGCATCGTCAAACCATCCCCACTTGTTGAAATATTTCATGATGCTGAAGATATGCACCATAAGCAGATAGATGCTGTGGCGCGAGGCGCGTGAGAATTTGTGATAGACGGGCACTAAGGGATAGTAAATCGTCTTGTAACGGCTGTGCATACGGCGCGTGAAGTCGATATCCTCAGCATATAGGAAGAACCGCTCGTCGAACATGCCCACCTCTTTCACCGCCTCTGTCCGCAGGAACATGAAGCATCCGGAGAGAAAGGGTACATTCAGCGTCATGCGGAACTCCGAATCGCGCAGCTCGAAGCGTCTGTTGCGCTTCTTTATCATGAAAGGGGGCAGGCAGAGCCGTCCGAACATGTCAAGCGGCGTCGGCAGCATCTTCGCGAGGGGTTGTATCTCTCCGTTGGGATAGAGCACCTTCGGCATCATCTGCCCGACATCCTTATGCTGCTCCATATATTCCAGCAACGCGGGGATGACTCTCGGGCCGAACCAGATGTCGGGATTGACGACGAGATGGTATGTTGCGCCGAGCTTCTGCGCCTCGCGCAGCGCAACGTTATGTCCGCCTCCGTAGCCGTTGTTCTCGTGGCGGATATATGTGATGGCAAGCCCTTCTTCTGCCACACGGCGGCGAAGTATCGGCTCACCGGTGAGAACGCGGCCCTTGAACTCGTTCAGCTCTTCTTCAAGATGCGGCATGATGTCGTATGAGTGGTCGATGACCCATATCATGCCGACAGGCGAGGCGAAGAGGCTTCGCAATACAGGTTCGATGTCGAGGAGATGGTGGTTGTATGTTACAATTGAGGCGGTAACCATTGCTTTCTTTTAGTTCTTGCTATAGTGGGAGTGCAGCCCCCTAAGCATGATGAACTGTTTATTGCTTTACTTTCACGTTAAGGAGGAAATCAGCAAGTTTCTCTGTCGCCACGGCACGGTGCGAGATTTTGTTCTTCACCTCGTCGCCCAACTCGGCAAAGGTCTGGCCGTAGCCGTCGGGCTGGAAGACGGGGTCATAGCCGAAGCCGTCCGTGCCGTGACGCTCGGTGGTGATAGTGCCGCTTACTATTCCTTCGAAAAGATATTCCTTGTCGCCGAAGACGAGTGCGATAGAGGTGCGGAACTGCGCGCTGCGGTTGCTCTTGCCGTTGAGCTTGGCAAGGAGCTTGCGCATATTGGCTTCCGTGTCGTGATCTTTCGTCTTGTCGAGCAGCGGGTCGTAATAGTCGGGGTCATCGAGGTTGGCATAGCGTGCCGAGAAGACGCCCGGCGCGCCGTTGAGGGCTTCCACCTCAAGGCCGGTGTCATCGGCGAAGCAGTTGAAGCCGTAGTATTTCTTTATGTAGCGCGCCTTCTCCATCGCGTTCTCCTCAAGTGTGGCATGCGTCTCGGGCAGGCTGGCGGTGCATCCCACTTCCTTCAGCGAGCGCACCTCGAAGCGGTCGCCGAGGATGGCGCGCACCTCTTTCAGCTTGTTAGCGTTGTTTGTCGCAAAGACGATGATAGGTTTCTGACCCTTCACCTTAGTCTTCATAACGTCGAAGCCCTCGCCATACACGTTCTGGGCGTTGGTGATGGAGACGAAACAGGTGGGATCGACACGTTTTATCTCGCGCATCACCGTCTCGGCATATCGCTTGCTGCAGATGCAGACAAGCACCTTGCGGGTGGTCTTCGTGTACCAGCCGTAGCCGTCGAGCACAGTAACTCCGAAGCCGTGGCGGTTGACGGCGTCGGCGATGGCGCTGTGGTTTCGCGAGAAGATTTTTATCTCCACCGCCTGATGGAAGCGGCGGGTGAAGAAATCGAGCGTCATGGCGGCAAGCACCAGAAGGACGTAGCCGAATATCACGCGCTGTATGTCGTGGAAGACAAGGTAGCAGCTGGAAACTATAAGGATGTCACAGAACATGATGACTTGTCCGAGCGAGAAATCCTTGTATTTGTTGATGCACGCCGCGATGATGTCGGTGCCTCCCGTTGAGCCGTTATAATAAAAGCTGATGCTGAGGCCGAAGCCTTCGAGCAACGCCCCGAGCACGCAGGCCATGAAGATCTCGTTGCCGAGCAGCTGCGGCAGCTGGTGCGTGACAGGGTCTTCGATGACACGCTGACACACCCACAGCCAGAAGGTGATGAGGCCGAAGCCCCATATCGTCTTCAGGCAGAAGCGCAGCCCGACAATCTTCGCCGCGAGGACGAGGAATACAATGTTGATAATCGAATACGAGATCTGAATCTCTATGCCGGTGGCATAGTAGATGATCGCCGCTATACCGGCCACGCCGCCAGTCGCCAGTCCGTAGGGCAGCATGAAGAGTGTTACGCCGAGAGCGTAGATGAGCGTTGCGACGGCTACCATGAAATAGTCGCGCACCTCAAGCAACAGGAATTTCTTGTTCAGCATAGTATATAGTAAATAAAAAGCCAGATGCTATCCTTCACTATTATCCGCCTCATATAAACAGGTGGACAGAAGGTTGTGTTCAATAGTGATGCAGAATCGTCGTTCATAACCGTAAAACAACAGCAGAAACGACTACAACGACATGACGTCATCTTCAGACAAGCCTGTGGCTTTCATAATGTCTGCGACACTAAAGCCCATCGATTTCAAGTTGCGGGCTGTCAACAGGATGCCTTCAGCACGTCCTTCAGCACGTCCTTCAGCACGTCCTTCAGCTCGTCCTTCGGCACGTCCTTCAGCTCGTCCTTCGGCATGTCCTTCCCTTTTTGCGGTGTCAAGCACGTCGTTCTGAACCATGATATCATCCATGTGGGCATCGTATGCCCTGCGCTCTTTGTCGTTCATCGTCATATAGAGCAGTTTCTGGCGAGCTTCTTTCAGTCCCGGCGTCGTGGTGTCTTCCTTAATGCGGTTGTTCTTCAGATAGTCGAGCCATTCCTCTATAGGAGTGGTGGCGACACTGTTGAACTCGTTTACACGTATGATGTAATACTCCGGGAATACGTCATGCGGAACACGCATCCGCAACTCCTCCTCCTCCTTTGTGTTCACCACGAGCAGGTCGTTCGTGTGAACGCCGGTGAAGACGGTCTTGCCGTGATACAGGTAGTCGCTGCCCTTGCCAAGGTCAAAATACAGGATGTTGATAGAGTAAACCTTCTTTACCTTGTCGTATTTCTGGCCAATCTCTATGTGTTCTGTAATGGCTTTCGATACGCCGTAGAGCATTCTCTGGAGGAAATACAGCTGGCGTGTGAGTTGCACCTCGACAATTACTATCTCGCCTCTGGAGTTCTTCGCCTTTATGTCCACGCGGTTGAACTTGTCGGTTGAGGTCTCTTGGTTTCCCTCGCTCTCCAGCAGCTCGACGATTGTCACTTCTTCGCCTGTGAGGACTGTTATCAGCCCTTCCAGGACAGCGAAGTTGGCTTTGTCGCGCAACATTCGCTTCACGGCCCAGTCAAAACGGATATATTTGTTGTTCACTTCCATAAACGTATTTTTTACAGGTGTTTATGAGGGTTCTTTCAATGAATGACGGCGTCTTCTCTTTCGGACAAAGATAGTGTATCGATGTTTACCGTTGATGCTCTCCCATGCCATTGGGCATGAGGGAGCATTTTCTGTATATGGGTGTTTATTTCACTACGATGTTGATGATTCGTCCCGGCACTACGATGACTTTCACCACTTGCTTCCCGTCAGTGTATTTCGCTGTACGCTCGTCGGCGAGAGCGGCTTTCTCTGCCTCGTCTTTCGAGATGCCGGCAGGCAGCTGTATGGTGAAACGTGTCTTGCCGCAGAACTGCACTGGCATGGTGACCTCTGTGTCGCGCATCTTGTTCTCGTCCCATGCGGGCCACTGTGCGTCGCAGACTGTGCCGCCGTGTCCCAGTTGGTGCCACAGCTCTTCGGCGATGTGCGGGGCGAAAGGCGCGATGAGCGTGACAAGCTGCGAGAGCACCTCTTTGTCACGGCATTTCGACAACTCGCCCACTGCTATCATGAAAGCGGCGATGGATGTGTTGTACGAGAACTGCTCGATGTCTTGCGTCACCTTCTTTATCAGCTTGTGCAGCGCCTTCTCTTCTGCCGCCGAGGCCTTTGTCTCGTTTGGCAGATAGTTGCCGTCGCGGTCGTAGAACAGCGCCCAGAATTTCTTCAAGAAACGGTGGCAGCCGTCGATGCCGTTGGTGTCCCATGGCTTTGACTGCTCTACGGGGCCGAGGAACATCTCGTACAGACGCAGTGTGTCGGCTCCGTACTTCTCTACTATCATGTCGGGGTTGACGACGTTGTACATCGACTTCGACATCTTCTCTACCGCCCAGCCGCATTTATAGCGTCCGTCGCTGTTGAGGATGAAGTCTGCCGTGGCGTATTCCGGACTTGATGCCTTGAAGGCTTCGATGTCGAGGAAGTCGTTGCTCACGATGTTTATGTCAACGTGTATCGGTGTCACGTCGTGCTTGTCTTTCTCTTCGAGCGTGACGAAGGTGTTGGTGTCCTTTATGCGATATACGAAGTTAGAGCGTCCCTGTATCATGCCTTGGTTGACGAGTTTGCGGAACGGCTCTTCTTTCTTGCTCACGCCGAGGTCGAAGAGGAACTTGTTCCAGAAACGTGAGTAGATGAGGTGGCCTGTTGCGTGCTCCGAGCCTCCGACATACAGGTCCACGTCCTGCCAGTAGGCGGCGGCTTTCTCCGAGATGAGGGCATCGCTGTTGTGCGGGTCCATATATCTGAGATAGTATGCTGACGAGCCGGCGAAGCCCGGCATGGTGTTCAGTTCGAGCGGGAAGACTTTGACGTTGTCTATCTGCGCCTTGTCAACCACCTTTTTCTCTGCCTCGTCCCATGCCCACACCTGTGCGTTGCCGAGCGGCGGCTCGCCTGTCTCTGTCGGCAGGAACTTGTCCACCTGCGGCAGCTCTATCGGCAGGCACTCTTCCGGCACGAGT
>CALZMB010000026.1 GCA_945788485.1 uncultured bacterium
CTTCGACAGTTTCTGCGCGATTCTCGCGAGTTTGAAATCACAATTTGTTTTGAAAAACCGTCATGCGACGTGCCGTGACATAATGTAAGTTTTTTCCGTGACAATGCGTCACGACGAGGTGCGCCCCGTCAGGCTGTTCTCCCCGCTCCGTGCAGCCCGTGACAGACGTGCGGGTCACGTCCGCTTCGCCTCTTGCCGCTTTTCTGCCCGGTTGTCGCTGCGCTCCATGTCTCGTGTCCTGTTTCACTTTTTTTCTTGAAAACATTTCATTTTTTTATGAAAAAATTTGGATAATTAATCAAAAATTGCGAACTTTGTCGGCTGATGACACAAAAAGCCTAAAAAAACTGTAATTCTCACTGTATCTTCTTATGGATGACATGCAATTATCTACATCTTCACAGCCCGATTATGATAGTATGGTGGCGGCCGCGGCAGAGAAAGTGTTCCGTTCGATGGCACCGCGAGTGTCTTCAGCCCAGTTGGCGCAGTTGAAACGCGCCTTCGAGTTTGCGCGTGATGCGCACAAGGCTCAGCGCAGGAAATCCGGCGAGCCGTACATCCTGCATCCCATCTCCGTGGCGCTGATAGCGGCTGAGGAGCTGATGCTCGACACAAACTCCGTCACCGCGTCTTTCCTGCACGATGTGGTGGAGGACACCGAATACACCATCGACGATATAGAAGAGCGGTTCGGAGCCGACGTGGCGTTTCTCGTGAATGTGGTGACGAAGAAGAAGAAAGAGAAATACAAGATGTCGAAGCAGGTTGACAACTACCAGCAGCTTCTCTCCTCGATGCAGTATGACATACGCGCGCTGATGGTGAAGATTGCCGACCGCCTGCATAATATGCGCACACTGTCGAGCATGAAGCCCGACAAGCAGATGAAGATAGCGGGCGAGACAGACTATTTCTATGCTCCGCTTGCCAACCGTCTCGGACTTTTCGACGTGAAGACCGACCTTGAGAACCTCTCGTTCAAATACCGCTGCGGAATGCAGTATGCAGACATCAGCAGCATGCTTGAAGAAGACAAGCTCTCAAACCGTGGCCGCCTGAAGGTGTTCACCGACATGATTGAGCACCTCCTCTCAAAGAACGGCATAACGGCCAAGGCGCAGGTGTATTGGCGCGCGCCGTACAGCATCTGGCGGCGTATGCACGCACAGCAGAAAGATTTCCTTCATCTCGACAACAGATACTATGTGCGTGTGACGTTCACCGAATGTGCCGACGCCACTCTCAGCGAGAAGAACGTGTGCCTGAAAATCTACTCCATCCTCACCGATTTCTACAACGAGAAGCCCGGCACTTTCCAGAACCTTATCGACCAGGCGAAGGAGAACTCCTACAAGTCGCTGAATGTCATGCTGCTGTCGCAGGAAGGCGTATGGGAAGATGTGCAGATATGCTCGCAGTCGATGGTCCAGGCGTCACGCTTCGGATGTATGGCAGAGATAGCCAGCCGTGCCGAGACACGCAACGTGGGCGGCGGAGTGTCGTTGGACAATGTGACGCAATGGATAGAGAAATTCCGCAAGGTGCTCAAGGACATCGCCGCCGAATCGCAGGGACAGGGTTTCATAGAGACGATAAAGGCCTCGCTCTACTATGACGATGTGCTCGTCTTCACGCCGCGCGGCGAAGGCATCATACTCCCGAAGGGAGCCACGGCTCTCGATTTCGCTTTCGAGCTTCACACCGACATAGGCCTCCATGCGAAATATGCGCGCATCAACGGCAAGCTGATGTCCGTGAAGACCGAGCTGAAAAGAGGCGACTGCGTAGAGATAGGCACTGAGCCGGACTTCCATCCGCACCCCGAATGGCTCGATATTGTGCAGACCTACAAGGCGCGGCGTGCCATGCGCTCGTTCTTCGCCGAACAGCTCGCCCGCCAGCAGTTCCACCGTTGTCCTCACTGCCTGCCACTGCCGGGCGGCGAGACGATAGGATTCTACGAAGAAGACGGCTCAATCACCATGCACAGGCGCAACTGCCCCGAGGCGATACGCCTCGCGTCGAAACACGGCGACAACATCGTGAACGTCGGCTTTGACGAATCGCCCGACAAGCAATATCCTGTCAGCATCTCCATACGCGCCATCGACCGCTACCATTTCCTCATCGATGTCGTCAGCAAAATCACTAACGACCTCCATCTCTCTATCGACTCGCTAACCACTGTCACACGCGACGAGATTGTAGAACTCACCGTCGTCTTCTTCGTGCACTCTGTGCGCGAGCTCGTCTCCGCCATGCAGAACCTATACACTGTGCCGGGAATCGACGAGGTGAAGCATAACGTGAAATGACAGCCAGCCACCGCGCTTGCCCAGAACAAAACCTCCAATCCTCCCGCAATGCCTACACTCATCATCACAGGCGGCAGCTCCGGCATCGGAGCCGCCACCGCACAACTCTTCGCCCGCCGCGGCTACACCGTATTTGAACTCTCGCGCCATGGCAAAGACGCACAAAACATTAAGCATATAACATGTGACGTGACCAAGCCCGAAGACTGTCAACGCGCTGTCAGCGCAGTCGTTGACAATGCCGGAAAGATTGACGTGCTCGTCAGCAATGCGGGGTTTGGCATATCCGGAGCTGTAGAGTTCACAGAAGCGAATGAGGCGCGCCGGCAGTTTGACGTCAATTTCTTCGGCACGGTGAACATCGTCAAGGCCGTCACCCCTTATATGCGGCGGCAGCAGCACGGACGAATCATCCTCGTCGGCAGTATGGCGGCCGTCTTCCCCATACCTTTCCAAGCCTTCTATTCCGCATCGAAAGCCGCCGTCAGCGCTTTCGCCCACGCCCTGCGCAACGAGCTTCGCCCCTTCGGCATCATTGTCAGTTGCCTTCTTCCGGGCGACGTGAAGACCTCTTTCACCGACCGCCGCGACAAGAATCTCTCAGCCTCAGACATCTATCCTGCAATGCAGAGAGCCGTGGCGGTTATGGAACACGACGAGCAGAACGGCATGCAGCCGCAGTGCATAGCCCGGAAACTGCTGCAACTCGCCCGGCGCCGCCGTCCTCCGCTCTACACCACAGCCGGGCTGCAATATCATCTCTTCGCTTTCCTCAACAAGCTACTGCCTGCATCTCTCGTATGCAGACTGGTCGGGAAGATATATTCCTGAGTGGCAGCAGTCTGCACAAAATCTTGTATATGTGCGCAAAACACAGCGTTTTGTGCATTTTTTTATACTCTTTTTTTGCCAATTCGGAAAATTATTAGTACTTTTGCGCCGTAAATGCGCCTGACAGAGCCGGGATGAGGCTCTTGCATTGTTTGTGAATACTTAACTATACATTATTATTATATGAGTTTAAAGATTGTCGTACTTGCCAAGCAAGTACCTGATACAAGAAATGTGGGGCCCGATGCTATGACGCCGGAAGGCACAGTGAACCGTGCCGCCCTCCCTGCTGTGTTCAACCCGGACGACCTCAATGCCCTTGAGCAGGCCCTGCAGCTCAAAGAGAAATTCCCCGGTTCTACAATCTCTGTTGTCACCATGGGCTTGCCCAAGTCTGCCGAAGTGATACGCGAAGCCCTCTATCGCGGGGCAGACAAAGGATATGTCGTGACAGACCGCCCGCTCGGCGGAGCCGACACCCTCGCCACGAGCTACACCCTCTCGCAGGCCATCAAGAAGATCGGCGAGTTCGACATCATCATCGGCGGACGTCAGGCCATTGACGGCGACACTGCCCAGGTGGGCCCGCAGATTGCTGAGAAACTCGGCCTGACACAGGTGACATACGCCGAAGAAATCATTTCTCTCGACCTGGAGAAACGCCGCATCGTCATCAAACGCCACATCGACGGCGGCGTGGAGACAGTAGAAGGCCCCCTGCCTCTCGTTGTCACTGTCAACGGTTCGGCTGCACCTTGCCGCCCCCGCAACGCGAAACTTGTCATGAAATACAAGAACGCCACCGTCGCCGCTGAACGTACGGCAGAACAGGCAGCAGACTTTGACGAGCTCATCGGGCGCAAGCCATACCTCGACATCACACAGTGGGGAGCGGCCGACATCGACTGCGACCCCCAGCAGATAGGCAAAGCCGGTTCGCCGACAAACGTCAAGGCTGTCAAGAACATTGTCTTCAAGGCAAAAGAATCCCGTACTCTCACCGGGGCTGACGAGGATATAGACCAGCTCGTGAAGGAACTGATAGCAGAAAAAATCATCGGATAGACACACGGCAGGCGGACAACTGCATGACACACACAGGGGACTGACCCCGCTCCCTCTCATGCGACACTGCTCCGCCACTCGCGAAACAAGAAACAATATGAACAACGTATTCGTATATTGCGAAATAGAAGGCGCAACCGTCAAGGATGTCGCCCTCGAACTCCTGACAAAAGGACGCAAACTCGCCAACACCCTTGGCGTGAAACTTGAGTGTATCATTGCAGGCTCAAACCTTGATGGCGTTGAGCGGCAAGTCATGAAGTATGGTGTAGATAAAGTTCACATCTTCGATGCAGAAGGACTCTTCCCCTACACCTCGAACCCCCATACAGCGCTCGTCGTGAATCTCTTCAAAGAAGAGCAGCCGCAGATCTGCCTCATGGGTGCCACCGTCATCGGCCGCGACCTTGGCCCGCGCGTGTCGTCGGCACTCTTCAGCGGACTCACCGCAGACTGCACCGAGCTTGAGATTGGCGACTTTGACATGAAGGTGAAGAACGAAGCCGGAGAACTCGTGACAAAGCATTATGAGCAGCAGCTCTATCAAATCCGCCCTGCCTTTGGCGGAAACATCGTCGCCACGATTGTCAATCCCGAACACCGCCCGCAGATGGCGACAGTGCGCGAGGGCGTGATGAAGAAAGAGGTTCTCGACGAGAACTATCCGTCGGAAGTCGTGCGTCACGATGTCGCGAAATATGTTCCCGAGACAGAATATGTCGTCAAGGTGCTCGACCGCCACGTCGAGAAGGCGAAGCACAACCTCAAAGGCTCGCCCATCGTTGTGGCAGGAGGCTACGGCGTAGGCTCGCAAGAAGGCTTCGACATGCTCTTCAAGCTTGCTGAGGTGCTCCATGCTGAGGTCGGCGCAAGCCGTGCCGCCGTCGATGCCGGATGGATCGACCACGACCGCCAGATTGGCCAGACCGGTGTCACAGTCCGTCCGAAGGTCTATATCGCCTGCGGCATCTCAGGACAGATACAGCACATAGCAGGTATGCAGGATTCGGGCATCATCATCTCTATCAACAACGACCCGGACGCCCCCATCAACACCATCGCCGATTATGTCATCAATGGCACAGTAGAGGAAGTTGTGCCTAAACTCATCAAATACTACAAGCAGAACAACAAGTAAACACTGGGGATTCATTTCCTGGCTTTGCTGATAAACGTACAACAACAATGGCAAACTTTTATACTGACAATCCGGAGATAGGGTTCTATCTCACCCATCCTCTCCTCAAGCATATCGTCGCGCTCAAAGAACGTGACTATACCGATAAAGACAAATACGACTACGCCCCGGAGAATTTCGAGGATGCCCTCGATTCCTACCAGCGTGTCCTTGAGCTCGCCGGCGAGGTGGCGGCAGAGACCATCGCCCCCAATGCCGAGGCCGTCGATGCCGAAGGCCCGCACTGCGAGAACGGGCGCATGATATACGCGTCGAAGACATACGAGAACCTTGACGCTGTCATTAAGGCAGGCCTCAATGGCGTGACGATGCCGCGACGCTACGGCGGACTGAACTTCCCCATGGCTGTCTATTCTGCCATCAACGAGATGATAGCAGCTGGCGACACTGGCTTCGAGAACATCTGGTCGCTGCAGGACTGCATAGAGACACTCTATGAGTTCGGCGACGAAGACCAGCGTCAGCGTTTCGTGCCGCGTGTCTGCGAGGGCGAGACGATGTCTATGGACCTCACCGAGCCGGATGCCGGCTCTGATCTCCAGTCGGTGATGCTAAAGGCGACATACGACGAGGCGGAGCAGTGCTGGCGCCTCAACGGCTGCAAGCGTTTCATCACAAACGGCGATTCTGACATACACCTCGTCCTCGCACGTTCAGAAGAGGGCACACGCGACGGCCGCGGACTTTCGATGTTCATCTACGACAAGCGCCAGGGAGGCGTTGACGTGCGCCGTCTCGAGAACAAGCTCGGCATCCACGGCTCCCCGACATGCGAGCTTGTGTATAAGAACGCCAAGGCGGAGCTTTGCGGCAGCCGTAAGATGGGTCTCATCAAATACGTCATGGCTCTCATGAACGGCGCGCGCCTCGGCATCGCCGGACAGAGCACAGGCGTCAGCCAGATGGCATACAACGAGGCTCTCGCCTACGCCCGCGACCGCAAGCAGTTCGGGAAGGCAATCATCAATTTCCCCGCCGTCTATGACATGCTCGCCATCATGAAGGCGAAGCTTGACGCCGGACGCGCCCTCCTCTACGCCACATCCCGCTACGTCGATGTATATAAGATTCTTGAAGACATAGAGCGCGAGCGCAAGCTTGAGGGCGGCAAGCTCACTCCAGAAGAGCGCAGCGAGTGCAAGACATTCTCTAAGCTCGCAGATGCCTTCACTCCGCTTGCCAAAGGCATGGCGTCAGAATATGCCAACCAGAACACCTACGACGGCATACAGATTCACGGCGGCTCAGGCTTCATGCTCGAATACGCCTGTCAGCGCCTCTACCGCGACGCCCGCATCCTCACCATCTACGAGGGCACCACGCAGCTGCAGACCGTAGCCGCCGGCCGTTACATCACCAACGGCTTCTACACACAGGTCATCAGCGACATGCTCGCTCATGGCGAAGCGCCCGCTTCTGTAGGCAAGCCAGACTGGTGTGCCGAGCCTCTACTCCCCCTCCGCGCGCAGGTTGAGAAGATGGCAGAGCGATATAACGAGGCGGTGGCATACGTCAACGAGCAGAAGAACGACGAGTTCAAGGATTTCGTGATACGTCACCTCTACGAGATGGCGGCAGACATCATCATGGCTCTCCTCCTCATCGGAGACGCGTCGAAAGCGCCGGAACTCTTCGAGAAGTCAGCGCGCGTATATACCCGCTACGTCGTCTCAGAGGTTGAGCGTCACTACTCGTTCGTGATGAACTCAACGCCCGCCGACCTTGATTCATACCGCAAGGCGTGACATACGCATCACGTTGCTGCGACGCGCCCCTGCCTGACATTGCGCCCGCAGCTTCGTACAGATAAAATGACGCCAGCCATTGATGTCTAACGGACATTGATGGCTGGCGTTTCGTATTCGCGGATGAAGCGTCCTGCACAGCTTGGCAGAGAATACGGGACAAGGTGAATAACAAAAAAAATTCCCGCAACCTCCGAAGAGATCACGGGAAACACCCCTGGTGGGCGCTGAGGGATTCGAACCCCCGACCCTCTGCTTGTAAGGCAGACGCTCTGAACCAACTGAGCTAAGCGCCCGATTGTATCGCAAGAGACCGTTGTTTGTCCTTTTGATAATATTGAAAGGTGCCTGTCTCTGTTTTGCGAGTGCAAAGGTAGCAAGATATTCTGAGATATGCAAATTTTCGCGGTGTTTTTTTATGTTTTTCTTGTTTTTTCTTCTGCCCGCCCTTTCTCCGCTTTCCACTCACCACAAGTCGTCTTTATGCTTATCTTCTTGGTTGTCAGACCTGTATCCGTGCATCATAAGCAGTCGGAGGGCGATGAAGACAATGACATACAAAGCCAGCAGCTGCACGGGCGAAACCGTTATTCCGGCAATGGCGGAGCAGGGCAGTGACGCTACGGCAGAGAGGAGGGCGTTCTGTGCCTCTACGGCGAAGCGGAGGGGAAAGAGTGGGATGGCGACAAGGAAAGAGATTGTGCCGCCCGTAGATGCCGACAAGCCCATCGTGGCGTAGAGCAGGCATGAGAGGGTTAAGATGACGGCGGACAACGGCAGGACGATGATGTTCGTGACGATGAATGCGAGGGGTATGATGCCGAAATAGAAAGCCGTGAGGGGCATGGTGCCGAGCTGTGCCGCTATGGATACGATGACGATGCCGATGATATAGTCTCTCAAGCGTTTCATCGCCTCTTCCGCCTCTACGACGAGGTATCTCGCCATCCATCTCCAGCTTCTCTTCTTCCGCCGCCGTTTCTGCGTCGCGCCTGTCCCGCGCACTATGTCGTCGTTTTCTGGCATCATCGACATCACGCGGAAATAGAAACTGTCAGACGGCCGCCATTCGGGCATCAGCCATCTTGTCAGGGGCTTTGAGAAAAGGTGTATTGAGAAGACGGCGAGGTAGGAGAGCTGGAACCCGATGTCCCACACGCTTTGTGGCGAGAAGAGGGTGGCGAGGAACAGTGCCGCCCCGAGAATGTTGAGAGGGTGCTGCTTGTGCGCGGCGAGTGTCATTATCTCGTAGATGGAGAGCATTGCCGCGGCGCGCACAACCGACGGCGACATCCCCGTGAACGCGACGTATGTCCACATTACGGCGAGGATGATACATGAGGCGTATGGCTTCCGCCGTCGCATGAAGAGGGTGAGCAGCATGAATATCGTGGCGAGGTGCATGCCCGACAGGGCGAGGATGTGTGACGCCCCTGCCAAGCTGTAGTCTTTGCGCAGCGATGCGGGCAGGCTGTCTTTCACGCCGAGTGTCATGGCGGAGATGACAGCTGTTGTCGCGGGTGGCATGCCGAGGCGTTCGAGCTGTTCGGTCATTGCCTGCCTGAGGATGTGGAGCCTCAGACAGGCGCGTGTCTCAATGGGGAGGAGGTGATGCAGGGAGGGCGTTTCCCGGCTGTTGCCACGGGCGATGAATGCCGTGGCAAGGATGCCGTGCGAGCGCAGGTAGCGTATGTAGCTGAGGCTGAAGCCCGCGTTGTGCAGCTCGTTGAGATGCGCCAGACGCATCGTCGCTGTAAGCGAGGTACCCAACTGTGGCTTGCGTGACGGCGTGTCGCTGCTGTCGCACATCATGCTGACCCTAACTTTCTCTCCCTCAATAATCTTTCTCACAGCCGTCTCAGTACCGGACGGCGCCGTGCCGCGGCATACGACAGCCTCGAACATCCACACTTTGTTGTGTCTTGACGGCGTTGAGGTGATGACGACAGGCACATCGTGCAGCATGACGGCATTGCTCCCTTGCGGCATCAGTCCGAGCAGCGCGTCTTGCTTTTGTGTGGCGAGTGACGAGCATACTCCGCCGAGAGCGGCGACGGCGAGCAGCGCGAAGAGGTTGCTGACGGCGGGCAGGCGGCGCATTGTGATGAGCGCGGCGGCAATGACGGCAGCTGCTGTCATGAGCCAGCAATGTGTGGAGAATGATGCAGAGAGGGTGTCGGCAGCCGCCACGCCCGCCACGAGAAGCATCGCATAGCGCAACAAGGGCATGGCGAGGATGGGGTTGCGGAGATGCGGCGTCATTGTTTGATGTTGTGTCAGAACAGGTTGTTTTGGTTTTTCAGTTCTATTCCGTCGGGCGCGATGGTGATGATGCGCTGTTTGTACAGGTCTCCTACCGCCTTCTTGAACACCTTCTTGCTGACATGGAACTCGCGGTAGATGTCCTCAGCCGGTGTCTTGTCGGTGAAGGGGCAGTAGCCGTCGTGATAGAAGAGGTATTCGTGCAGCTGTTCAGAGAACGAGAGTGTCTGTTTGCGTCCCTGCAGCTGCAGCGCGACGTCAATTTTCCCGTCGTCTCTCACATTGCTGACATACGCCTCCACTTTCTGCCCGATGCGCAGCGGTTTGAAGATTTGGTCTTTGTATATCATGCCGCGGAACATATTGTTGACGATGACTTTGTATCCGAGTTCTGTCTGCTGCCACACAAGCGCAGTCACCTTCTCGTTTCTTTTCAGTTCAGGCTTCTCTTGCGAGAAATGTTTCTCCACCTTCGCCGTAGCCACGATGCGGTATGATTCTTCGTCGAGGCGTATATAGACCATATAGTAGTTGTCTTTCTCCATCTTCACCTTCTGCTCTCTGAATGGGCAGAAGACATCTTTCATCAGTCCCCAGTCGAGGAACGCTCCGTGTTCGTTGACCCATGCCACTTTCAGGCAGGCGAACTCTCCGACCATGGCTTTCGGCTGTTGCGTGGTGGCGACGGGGCGTTCGTCCTGGTCGAGATAGATGAACACGTCTATTTCGTCTCCTATGGCGATGTCTTTCGGCGCGTAGCGTTTCGGCAGCAGTATGTCTCCTGTCGGTCCTCCGTTGAGGTAGAGTCCGAAATCCACTTTCCTCGCTACGGTCATTCTGTTTATTTTTCCTAATTGCAGTGGCATTGTTCGTCGTGTGTTATGGCGGTTTCTGTTATAATCTCTTGCGGTGTGTCAGCCGGTGTCGTTATCATTCCGTCCTGCATGTGTATGGTACGGTCGGTGAGTGCGGCGAGCGATTCGTCGTGCGTGACGATGACGAAAGTCTGTCCGAGGCGGTCTCTCAGTTCGAAGAAGAGGCGGTGGAGCTCTGTCTTGTTCTCTGTGTCGAGCGAGCCGGACGGCTCGTCGGCGAGCACCACGTCGGGGTTGTTGATGAGTGCCCTTGCCACGGCGACGCGCTGTTTCTCTCCTCCCGAGAGGGCGGCGGGCTTATGTCCCGCGCGTTGTTCGAGGCCGAGCATCTGCAGGAGTTGCATCGCACGTTCTCTTGCCTGGCGTTTTGCCGTGCCGGCGATGAGGGCTGGCATCATGACGTTCTCTATGGCGGTGAACTCCGGCAGGAGCTGGTGGAACTGGAAGACGAATCCGATGTGCGTGTTGCGGAAGTCTGCGAGTGCCGTCTGCGACAGCGTGGTGATGTCTGTGCCGCCGATGCTCACCGTGCCGCTGTCTGCCTTGTCGAGCGTGCCGATGATTTGCAGGAGTGTCGTCTTGCCTGCGCCGGATTTCCCGACGATGCTCACCACCTCGCCTTTGTTGATGTCGAGGTCGATGCCTTTCAGCACTTCGAGCGTGCCGAAGCTCTTTCTTATGTTTCTTACGTGTATCATTGTGGGTAGAGTGTGTATGCTTGTTGTCATGTCGGTGAGCCGATGGTCTTCATCCGAATATCCTGTGCATCAGCGCGCGCAGCATGTCGTATGCCGAGAGCTGCTCTGTGTGCTGTGCCGCGGTGAATGTCATGAGGTCTGCCTTGCCGTATTGGTCGGGGAAGATAATCATCGTGTTGTGGTTGCGCAGGTGTGGCGCCAGCTCTTCGGGCAGCCAGTCCATCGCCGTCTTGTATGATATGGTGCCTTTTCTGGCAGTGACCACCACCAGCATGTCGTCGTCGTTGACGCTGCGGATGAGGGCGGGCAGCTCGTTCCAGTGTGTCATCTGCTCGTATTGCGCCCTGACGCTCTGGTGCTGTGCGGTGATGTATTCGCGAATCGCCTGCAGCGACGCCTCGCGTCCGTTGAATGTGATGCGGCAGTCGAGGTTGCGCGCCATGCGTGCGAGGCGTTCCACCCATCGGTAGAATCCCGGTTCGAACTCTGCCCTCGACGGCACCGCCACCTGCAGCGTCCTGAGTGTCGGCAGCGGCTGTATGCACCGCGCGATGATTATCTGCCTGTTGAGTCCGTTGTAGAGGCTTTGCGCGAACTCTCCCCAGAAGCGTGTCGTCACCTCCTGATGTATGTGCAGGCCCATTATTATCTCCGACGCGTCGTATTCCATGAAGGCGTGCTTGATGCCGTTGGCGATGTTCGTCGCCAGTCTCACCTGTGTCTGCATCCTCACGTCTGCCGCCGCCGCCGTCTTTGTCACTTGCGCCATCAGCTCCTGTCCCTGCTGCTGGTTGTATGCGGCGTTGTCGTCGTCATAGACGACGTTCAGCGCCACCAGCCCGCGGTTTAGCCTTCTGTTGCGCATCATTATGGCGATGTTGACGAGCGTGTCGCACGTCTCGGGATATTTCACGGGTATGAGGATTTTCTCGTCGTCGCCCTCTTTCGGTTCCACCGCCTTGTTTCTGACGGACTGCAGCACCATCTGTTTCGATGCCTGTTCTGTGACGATGGTGCTTATGATGCAGGTGAAGAGAATCATCATGACGACGCCGTTGAGCGCGGTGTGGTCCATGAGGAATGTGCCGCTTCCCGGCGCCATCTCCATCTCCATGCCCACCATCACCATCGCGATGGCTCCTGCGGCGTGCGCTGATGTCAGTCCGAACATCATGTTTCCCGCCGCCCACGGCAGCCGCATCACGAGACACGAGGCGTATGCCGCGATGGCTTTGCCGAGCGTGCCGAAGATGACCATTGTCGCCATGACGACGAGTATGCCGCCGCCCTCGAACAATATCCCGACATCAATCAACATGCCCACGCCGATGAGGAAATACGGTATGAAGAGGGCGTTGCCCGTGAACTCTATGCGGTTCATGAGAGGCGAGACGTTGGGTATGAAGCGGTTGAGCACCAGCCCGGAGTAGAATGCTCCGAAGATTCCCTCCAGCCCTATCCATCCTGCCACAGCCGCCGAGAAGAACATGACGGCGAGGACGAAGATGAACTGCATGACGGCGTCGGAGTATCTGTGCAGGAACCACCGTGTCGTCCGCCGTATGGCGAGAGCCAGCAGTGCGCAGTATGCCGCGAACTTCGCCGCGAACACGAGCCAGAAGGTCAGGGTTGTACCCTCAGAGTGGTGCGCGTCGGTGAGCGCGGCGAGCGTGACGAGCGAGAGGAGGAGCGAGAGCATCGACGCTCCGACGGAGATTGTCACGACGCGTTTGCGCTGCAGGCCGTAGCGTCCGACGATGGGGTAGGCGATGAGCGTACACGACGACATGATGCAGGCGAGCAGCAGGGCGGCGGAGGTGCTGTAGCGGAGATAGTGCACCGACGTGAAGAAGGTGAGCGCAAAGGGGGCGACGAACGACAACAGCCCGAACGCCGCGACGCTGCGTGCGTTCTTCTTCAGGCCCTCGGTGTCCATCTCCAGTCCGGCGAGGAACATGATATAGTACAGTCCCACCCTGCCGAAGAGGTGGAACGAATCGTCGCGCGCCAGGATGTTCAGCCCGTACTTCCCCACCAGCACGCCCGCCAGCACCATGCCGATGATGTGCGGGATGCGCAGCTTGCCCATGATGATGGGCGCCATGAGGATGATGATGAGCACTACAAAGAAAATCAGTGTAGGGTCGGTGATGGGTAGGTAGTCTGACAGGTGCATTGCTATGGAGTTTTTTTTGCGTGCGTGACGTGCGTAACGACAGGAACGTGCGTAACGGAGGCGTTAGGAACGTTAGTAACGGGGGCGTGGCTTTCTCAGCTGTTCTTCGCGCGAGAGATGTTCACGAGCCACACGCCGGCAAAGACGAGGGCGATGGCAAGCAACTGCGACCATTGCAGCAGCGCTATGCCGAGGGCGAGCGACACGCCGACGGACACCACGGGCTGAACGTAGTTATACACCGAGACGACGGTGGGGCGCAGCACGCGCTGTCCCATCATCGTGAGGATGTATGCCACGAAAGTGCCGAAGAAGACGACGTATGCTATCTCAGCCCATGTCTTCGCCGGCACCGCCGCCCAGTCGTTGGCGATGAGGCGCGGCGCGGAGAGCGGGATGGTAGCTATCGACGCCCACAGGAATATCCATTTGTTTGTCGTGAAGACGCTGTAGCGTTTTATGAGCGGGTTGAAGAGCGAGAGATACAGGGCGAAGGAGAACTGCGCGCCGAGGCACATCAGGTCTCCGCGTATGTCGCCCACCTTGTCTGTGACAGCCGCCGCGCTGGTGAGGATGAGGATGAGCGCCCCGGAGCATCCCGTCAGCACACCCAACGCCTTCTTCCCCGTCAGTGGCTCTTTCAGTATGATGGCAGAGAGAATCATGGCGAAGATGGGCATCGATGTCGTCACGATGCTTGCGTTGACGGGCGAGGTGACGGAGAGGCCGATGGTGTAGAGGCCTTGGTTGGTGACGATGCCAAGCAGTCCGGCTCCCGCAAAGAGCGGGATGTCGCGCCGCGCCACCTTCTCAGTCTTCACGAACAGCGACGTCAGCCAGAACAGCAGCGCGCCGCCGGTCACGCGGAACGCCACCATCATCATGCCGTCGATGCCGTGCGTCATGGCGTCTTTCCCTAACGGCGCCATCAGTCCCCAGAAGGCGCAGGCAAGGAACATGGAGAGATGGGCGATGCTTTTACTTTTAGTTGACAAGATTCTACAATTTATAATTTACAATGTACAATTTATGTTGTCCCCGTTGTGTTATTCGCACTATGTCTATTATCAGCGGTGCTCATCAATTTCATAGTGTCACTTGTGACAAACGAGTAAATATATCGAATGAAGTTGTCCCCGTTGTCCCTGTTGTCGTAAATTATTTTTCAGTTGACGAGTTGATAGCATTTGAGTGCTGAGTTTTGTGATGACAGTACTAATAA
>CALZMB010000027.1 GCA_945788485.1 uncultured bacterium
GACAAGTGTTGTGGCCGCCTTGAAAGGCAGCACGTCGATGGCGCTCGGAAATGTCATAGGCTCATGCCTGTTCAACATACTCATGATTCTCGGTGTCACGGCTGTCGTCACACCGCTGTCGCCACAAGGCATCACAACAACAGACCTCGCCTGCCTGTTTGCAGGAGCACTGCTGTTGTGGTTCTTCTCATTCACGAAGAGCACTATGGAGCGATGGGAGGGATGTGTCCTGACTGCATCCTTCGGCGTGTATATGTATCTCCTGCTCGCATAATGAAAGACACAGACTGACAGGGAAGAAGGACAAGTGTAGGGAAATTCCCGGACAAGTTAGGGAAAAACCTTTTCGTGGCAAATGAAAAAGCTGTAACTTTGCCCTCAGAAAAAACAATAACAACAACAAATAAAGGTTTACCACTATGAAGAAGGTTTTATTCACACTCGTTCTGATGCTCACCGCATTCTCTGCAAAGGCAATGTCTTATCAGCAGGCAAGAGACCAGGCTCTCTTCCTCACCGACAAGATGGCGTACGAACTCGACCTCACGGAAGAGCAGTATGAGGCGGCTTTTGAAGTGAACCTCGACTATCTCATGAGCGTCAACACTGTCGATGATGTATATTCGGTATATTGGAAACGCCGTAACCTCGACCTGTCTTACATACTCTTTGACTGGCAGTACCGCACTTTCTGCGGACTGGAATACTTCTATCGTCCGCTCTATTGGGGCGACGGCTTCTGGCATTTCCGCATCTATGCTTACTACCCTCACCGCCATTACTACTACTATGGCTATCCAGGATGCTACTATTCCTACCGCGGCGCTCACTCCTGGCACGCAAACGGAGGACGGTCTTACTATCACGGACATCATTTCACAACACACGACTATGGCATGAGAGGCGGATGGGACCGTGGAGGCTACCGCAACATGAACCAAGGCTGGCGCCGTAACGACGGAGGCAACAGAGGCTATGACCCGCACTCGCCTGCGCACAACAACAACAGGCCAGGCAACGGCAGGCCAGGCAACGGCAGTCATGGCAACAGCAGGCCAGGCAACGGCAGTCATAGCAATATCGGAGGCTCCGGGTCGTCATCACATGGCAGCGTAGGCGGCAGCCGTACCAATGGCGGCAATCAACGTCTCGGACACTCTACAGTGACAAGCGACCGCAATGACCGCAACAACCGTTACGGGTCAGCCTCCAGCTCTGGCAGCGGATACGGCAACAGACGGCAGGACGGCAGCTCGTCTTTCTCAAACGGTGACACTCCGAGAAGCAGCACACGCGAGACAGCACGCGGACACCGCACAGACGGCGGGACAAGCTACACCCCAAGCCGGTCTTTCTCCGGCAGCAACGCTTCCTCATCCTACAGGAACTCATCAAACGGACGAGGCTATAACTCAGGCCGCTCAGTAGGCAGTTCATCTTCAAGCCGTTCATCATACAGCGGCGGTTCATCCTCAAGCCGTTCATCATATAGCGGCGGTTCATCCTCAAGCCGTTCCGTAGGACACTCATCCGGTAGCTCAAGCCACTCAGGTGGCGGCGGCGGACACTTTGGCGGCGGACGCAGATAAACGTTTTCACGTTCCGATGTTAAGGAACGGTAATTACATAACGAAAAACTTGGAGACAATCTTTCTTCTCATAATTCTGACATACATGGCATTGTTGCTTGTCGTAGGCAGACTGACTGCTACATCGACAAGCAACGATGCTTTTTTCATAGGCGAGCGAAAGTCGCCATGGTATATGGTGGCGTTCGGCATGATAGGCGCAAGCATATCGGGCGTGACATTCATCTCCGTACCCGGAATGGTGCTGACGCAGGACATGACATACCTGCAGATGTGCATAGGCTTCATCTTCGGGTATGCCGTAGTGGCGTTTGTCCTTCTTCCGGTCTATTATCGGCAACGCCTCACAACCATCTATTCGCTTCTCGGCACACGGATGGGGCAGCGCAGCCATAAGACTGCCACTTTCTTTTTCCTCCTTTCTAAGATGACAGGCGCGGCGGTGCGCTTCTTCCTGATATGTATGCTCTTGCAGCAATATTTCCTCCGCGACTACGGCATACCGTTCCCCATCACAGTCATCGCACTTGTGCTTATGATATGGTTATATACGCGCCGCAGCGGTATAAGGACAATAGTGTGGACTGACGTCCTGCAGACTTTCTGCATCTTCCTGGCGTTGATTCTTATCATCTGTGCTGTCATCTCGCAGCTCGGCATGTCGCCGGGAGAAGCCGTCGCTGCTGTGACAGAGAGCAGTTATAGCCGTGTATTTGTCTTTGACGACTTCTCTTCGACGCAGAATTTCTGGAAACAGTTTCTTTCCGGCATCTTCATCGTCATAGTGATGACTGGTCTCGACCAGGACATGATGCAGAAGAATCTCACCTGCTCTTCACTTCACGATGCTCAGAAAGACGTGTGCAGCTACAGCTTCGCCTTCGTCCCGGCAAATCTTCTCTTCCTCACGCTCGGCGTCTTGCTCGTCTTGCTCTCTACCAAAAACGGCGTCCCCCTGCCCGAGAAAGGTGACGACCTCCTGCCCATGTATGCCGCTACAGGCGAGTTGGGTTCAGCCGTGGCGGCGTTGTTCATCCTCGGCATGGTGGCGTCGTCGTTCTCAAGTGCCGACTCTGCCTTGGCTGCCCTCACCACTTGTGTCTGTGTCGATCTTTTAGGCAATGCAGATGACAAAAGGGTGAGAAGCATGACACATGTCGCAGTGACGGCTCTGTTCATCATCATGGTCGTGATGTTGTGGTATGTTCAATCGCCGAGTGCAATAACTCTCATCTACACCCTATGCGGATATACCTACGGACCCCTGCTCGGACTCTTCGCCTTCGCGCTCTTCACACACCGCGCCGTACGCGACAGTGCCGTCCCCTGCATCTGCATTCTCTCTCCTCTCGTATGTCTCGCCGTCGAAACCATGTCGCAGCAAATCTGCGGCTACAAGTTCGGATACGAACTGCTGATGCTGAACGGCGCAATGACCTTTGCCGGATGCTTGATATTGTCAAATAAGAAAAAGAAAACGAATAAAACATAATCGGCAGCCCAAAAATTTTGTCATTTCCTTTTTTGTTTGTATCTTTGCAAGCGTTTCAGAGAATCATGCGTCCCGCCTGATTTGAACCGACACCTGAATAATCACTGAACACACTAATATATAAATTTGAAATGGAACACGTAAAATGTTTGATAGTAGGTTCTGGACCTGCTGGCTACACTGCCGCGATATATGCCGGCAGGGCAAATCTCAATCCTGTAGAATATGCCGGAATACAGCCCGGAGGACAACTCACACAGACTACAGAGGTGGAGAACTTCCCAGGTTATCCCAATGGCGTTGACGGCAATCAGATGATGCTTGACCTCCGCGAACAGGCAGAGCGCTTTGGTGTTGATATACGAGATGGAGAGATAGTGAAGGCTGACCTCTCGAAACGTCCATTCCTGCTCACTGCCGACGATGGCAAGACGATAGAGGCTGACACGCTGATTATTGCTACTGGTGCATCGGCAAAATATCTCGGACTGTCTGACGAGAAGAAATATGCAGGGCAGGGAGTCTCGGCATGTGCTACATGCGACGGGTTCTTCTACCGCAAGAAGACAGTGGCTGTCGTAGGAGGCGGAGACACAGCGTGTGAAGAGGCTTCGTATCTTGCAGGACTGGCAAAACACGTTTATCTCATCGTACGCAAACCGTTCCTCAGAGCTTCTGAAGTGATGCAGAAACGTGTCCTTGAAAATGAGAAAATCACAGTCCTCTTTGAACATAATGCTACCGGCCTTTACGGCGAGAACGGTGTAGAAGGCGTCCATCTCGTCAAACGCAAAGGCGAAGCTGACGAGGAGAAATACGATATGCCAATCGACGGCTTCTTCCTCGCCATCGGTCATAAGCCGAACTCTGATGTCTTCCGCCCGTATGTAGAATGTGATGAGGTGGGATATATCAAGACTGTCGGCGCTACACCGAAGACAAACATTCCTGGCGTCTTCGCAGCAGGAGATGTTGCTGACCCGATTTACAGACAAGCAATATGTGCCGCGGCTTCGGGATGTAAGGCGGCGATAGAGGCTGAACGCTTCCTGAAAGAATAATATTTCAATATAGTTGTCAACTAAAAGAAACAACTCGTCAACTATAATACAATGCGCATAGATATCATCACAGTCCTCCCGCAGATGGTTCAGCCGTTCATCGGCGAGAGCATACTGGCACGAGCACAGAAGAACGGGCTTGTGGATATTCACATCCACAACCTGCGTGACTATACCACCGACAAGTGGAGACGTGTGGACGACTACCCCTACGGCGGATTCCCCGGAATGGTGATGCAGATAGAACCTATCGACCGCTGCATCTCCGCCCTTAAGGCAGAGCGTGAATACGATGAAGTCATCTTTACCTCTCCTGACGGCGAGCAGTTCACCCAACACACCGCTAACACACTCTCTATGCTCCGCAATATCATCATTCTGTGCGGACACTACAAAGGTGTTGACCATCGTGTGCGCGAACATCTCATCACCCGTGAGATTTCCGTCGGCGACTATGTGCTGACAGGTGGAGAGCTCCCTGCCGCCATCATCACCGATGCCATTGTACGCCTCATTCCTGGCGCGATAGGCGACGAGCAGTCGGCATTCTCCGACTGCTTCCAGGATGACATCCTCTCGGCTCCGGTCTATTCCCGCCCGGCAGAGTACAAAGGATGGCGAGTGCCGGACATTCTCCTCTCCGGACATGAGGCTAAGATAAAAGAATGGGAGATGGAACAGGCCATGCAACGCACCAAGTTGCTGCGTCCAGACCTGTTACAACGCAAATCCTCCAATCCGAAAAACCACTGATTATGGACCTCATAACACGATTCATCAACTATACGAAATTCGACACTCAGTCAGCGGAAGAATCCTCCACTGTCCCGAGTACTTTAGAGAAACAGCTGACATTCGCTGCATACCTCAAGTCAGAACTGGAGCATGAAGGTCTCGAAGATGTTGAGATGGATGAGAAAGGATATATTTATGCCACTCTGCCCTCGAATCTGAAGACCAATGCGCCTGTCATAGGCTTCATTGCGCACTACGACACGTCGCCCGACTGCTCTGGAGCCGGTGTCAAGCCACGCATCGTGGAGAAATATGACGGCGGTGACATAACGCTCTCTGAAGGCATCGTCTCGTCGCCGGAGAAATTCCCCGAGCTCCTTGCCCATGTTGGAGAAGACCTCATCGTCACCGACGGGCACACTCTTCTCGGAGCCGACGACAAGGCTGGCATCGCCGAGATAGTGCAGGCGATGGTATGGCTTAAACAGCATCCCGAAGTGAAGCACGGAAAAGTGCGCATCGCTTTCAATCCTGACGAGGAGATAGGTATGGGGGCGCATCATTTCGATGTGGAAAAGTTTGCATGCCAATGGGCTTACACCATTGACGGCGGAGACCTCGGCGAACTGGAATACGAGAATTTCAATGCCGCCGTAGCAAAGGTCAGCCTTAAAGGTGTCAGCGTACACCCGGGCTATGCGAAGGGCAAGATGATCAATGCCTGTGTCGTGGCAATGGACTTCGCGTCGATGCTGCCTGCTGACGAACGTCCTGAGACGACAGAAGGCTACCAAGGCTTTTTCCATCTTGTAGGGATGGAGGGCGGAGTGGAGCAAGCGCGTCTTACATATATCATACGCGACCACGACCGGTCATGCTTCGAGAACCGCAAACGTGTAATGGAGAGGATAGCCACCGAACTAAACGTACGATACGGCGAAGGAACGGTGACGCTCAACATCTCTGACCAATACTACAACATGAAAGAGAAGATCGACCCTCAGATGCATGTCATCGACATCGTGCTGAAGGCTATGCAAGAACTCGGAGTTCCGCCTCGCGTAGAACCTATCCGTGGCGGGACGGACGGTGCGCAACTCTCTTTCAAAGGTTTGCCTTGCCCGAACATCTTTGCCGGAGGCGTCAATTTTCATGGTCCGTATGAGTTTGTCTCGTGTCAGGTAATGGAGAAAGCCATGCAGACCATCATTAAGATTTGTGAGATAACAGCCGGCTATAACGACTGACGGTATTCTCCTCTTTCCATTTATGACTAAAAGATGTCCCACGACAGGTGTTGCCTGTTTGTGGGACATCTTCTTTTGTATGTTTCAGCCTGTCAGCTGATTTTTTTTGTCTCTCGGACTGTTGTTATTTCTTACAATCTCCTTTCTTGCACTGCTGTTTGCAATCTCCTTTCTTGCACTGCTGTTTGCAATCTCCTTTCTTGCACTGCTGTTTGCAATCTCCTTTCTTGCACTGCTGCTTGCATTCTCCTTTCTTGCACTGCTGCTTGCAATCTCCTTTCTTGCACTGCTGCTTGCAATCGCCTTTCTTGCACTGCTGCTTGCAATCGCCTTTCTTGCACTGCTGCTTGCATTCGCCTTTCTTGCACTGCTGCTTACATTCGCCTTGTTTGCATTCTTTCTTGCAGGTCTTCTTGTCGTCAACTTTTGCGCATACGTTTTCTTTGGCTTGTGTCTTTGAACCTGCACAACAAGTGCTCTGAGCCATCATGTTGATGGAGAATAATGCCATTACGGCCAATACGATGAGTTTTTTCATTTTTCAGAGTTTTTGTTTTGGATATGAAGCAAAGTTATCGTTTTTCTTTCGTTATTCCAAGAAAACCGACTGTTATTTAACTCAAATTATGTTAATCTCGTCTTATTTTGACTAAGTTGATATTTTTTGCGCATTACATTCTGTGTCCTCCGAATCCTCCTGGTGGCGGTCCCATCGGCATATAACCTCTTCTGAACTCCGGTCGTGAGAAGTCGGGTCGTTCACCTTGCGGTCCGGCTTGCCTTGCCCCCTTTCCTCCGAACGAGTTGAATCGGTAGATGACGTGCAGCATGGCGTATGAGTTGATGGTGTTGTATTCCGAATCGGTGCGTTGTGTTGATGAGATGGCACGCGAGAGGTTCGACTGGTTCTTCAGAATGTCATAGAACTGCAGCGAGAGGGTCAGCGGTTTTCCTTTCAGGAACGACTGCGAGATCTGTGCGTTCCATACGAACTCGTTTGTGTTCATCGATGTCTCGTTGTATCCGCGGCGCGAGTTGACGTGTGCGTCAGTAGAGAATCCCGTTCCCCAGGGTGCTGTGACGGTTATGTCCATGCCGTAGTTGAAGTTCCATGTGTCGAGGTTTGAGTTCGGCTGCAGCAGGTTTCTGGTGTGTGTGTAGCTCAGTGTGCCGTTCGGTTCAACCTCGATCCATGAGTTTCTGTAGCTGAGCGAGAGTCGTTCGCCCACAGTCGTAGAACGTGTTGTGTTCTTTTCCGTCACCTTGTTCTGGTAGAGATACGAGACCTGGTTCTGGTAGTTGAGCGTTGTGAAGGTGCTGACATTCCACACTCCGGCACTGTCTATTGCCGTATTGTACATCAGTGCGGTGTTGGCGTTCCAGTTTCCGTTGATGTTCTCCGGCCGTGTTGTCTTTCCGCCCGTTGTCTCGTTGTATGTTACACAGCTTGCGATGCTGTTCTGTGTCATTGAAAGATGTACGTGTGTCATCCACGACTGTGTTCTGACGGGCGAGTATCCGTTGTAGAAGAGTCTGAAGTTGTGTGTGAAAGCCGGTTTCAGTCCGGGGTTACCCATCTTTATGTTCAGCGGGTCGGAATCGTCAGTGATGTCGAGCAGGTCCGTGATAGAGGGCTGTGTGCTGCTTGCCCTGTATGTTGCTCTGAGCTGCGACACCTTTGATATCTTGTATCTCAGGTCGAGGGTAGGTGCGAAGTTGCACACGTTTCGTACGGTGTCGGCGTGTACGCCCTGATAGTCCTGCACATAGTGCGAGCGTTGCGGCTGCAGCATGATGCCCACGGTGTAGTTCAGTTTTCCTCCCGTCTTGCGCAGCTGTAGTGCTGTCTCGTGTGTGTCCGTTGTGTAGTCGGAGTATCTGGACAGCTCTGTGTCGAGATACGGTTCTATTGGCGATGGCAGGAAAGCCCAGTCTCTGTATGCCATCTCCGGGTTGTCGAAATCGATGGACGAGAAGTCGTAGGTGTTGCGATCGCTTTTCGACAGGCTGTGCTTGTAGCTGTATGAAAGTTGCAGGAAGAGGTTCCGCATCAGCGGCTCTGAGTATGTCGCCTTCAGCGTGTAGCTGTAGCTCTTTGTCGGTGCGAGGTTATATCTGTTTGTGTTGTACGTCGAGTCGTTTCCGAGCATGTCGAGAATCTGGTACAGCCGCACGTTCTGCAGCGAAGCGCTGGTAGATTCTCCGTCAGAGTAGCTTGCGTCAGCCCTTACGGTTATGTTTCTTCCCTTGGTGTTCAGTTTCCGGCTGACCTGCACCATACCGCTTGCCGAGTTCGTTTCGCTGTAGGAGAGCGACTTTGACGTATTGCTGTTGACAATCATGTCCATTCTGTCCAGCTCTTCCATGTCGTCTTTGTCGAGCGGGTTATCGACATACAGGTACGGATCGGCGTTGTATGTCGCGCTGAGCGATGTTGACCGTTTGTCAGTCTTCGAGAGCGACAGCCTCGGCCGGAACATGATGTTCGTCATCGTGTCTGGGTTCCATTCGAGGCGCATCTGTGCGTTCCATCGTGTCCGTCTCTGGTACGATTGTGAGAGTGAGTTGCCGAAAGCGCCTGTCGTGCTCACGAAGTTTTCTGTCGAACTCCTCTGCCATGTGTCGTTGTCGTTATGGTTCCATCTCACGCTTCCGTCTATGGTGAGAATCTTTTCGTTCTGGTAGTTGATGTTCATGCCCAGCATCTTTGATGCCGACAGACCGTTGTTGTTGCTCATGCGGAATCCTCCTCCTCCTCCCGGGAATCCCATGTCGCCCACGTTGTTTGCTCTTCCCATCGCCATGATGCGGAGGTTGTCTATCATGTATGCTCCCATGGCGCGTTCAGCATATCTGTTTTCTGTGCCGATAGAGAAGTCGCTGTTAGTCATGATGCCTTTGTTCATGCCTCGTTTTATGCCGAAGTCGAGCACGGTTTCCTCTTCTCCGTCGTCTATTCCCGTGACGCGTGCGAGATCAGATTTCTGTTCGTACGCGCGTACTTTCTCTATTATAGACGTAGGCAGGTTTTTCAGAGCAGTTTCCGTGTCTCCTGTCATGAACTCCTTTCCGTCCACGAGAATCTTGCTCACCTGTTTTCCGTTGTGTGTTATAGTACCGTCTTCGCTTACCTGTACGCCCGGCAGACGTTTTACGAGTTCCTCCACTACAGAGCCTTCCGGTGTGTGGTATGCTGCAGCGTTATACACGAAGGTGTCTTCTTTGAGTGTCACCCTTGCCGCCTGTCCGTTTACGACAGCCTCTTTCAGCATGATGGCGTCCGGTTTGAGAGCTATGTTTCCGAGAGCGGTGTCCTTTCCTCCGGTCACGGTGATGCTTTTGTACAGAGGCTTGTATGCAATGCTGGTTATCTTGAGTATGTAGTTTCCGTCTGCCGGTGCGCTGACGGCGAATTTTCCGTCAACGCCTGAAATTACGCCTTTTACGAAAGAGCTGTCATTCTTCAGCAGCGATACTGTGGCTTGTGCTACGGCTTCTTTCGTGCTGCTGTCAGTGACAGTGCCTGTAAGCCTGCGCTGTGCGCTTGCCGATACAGCGATGATGAAGAGGGCGCATGTCGTGATGATGAATCTGTTCATTGGTTTGCTTGTGTGTTATTTTTGTTCAGTCTTTGTTTCCAGTGTCATTGTAGTCTTCGCCTGTTTGTTTCTGCGGAAGCGTTATCATTCTTTTTGACGAATGTCGTGTGTTTTGGTTTAAACCATGACATGATTTTTTCTGTTTTTTTCTCCTCTCTCCCCACACTCTGTTGTCTGTCAAGCCTTGTAAATGAAATCTCCACCGTTTCCGTATTGTGGAAGCGGTGGAGATGCTATGTTTTGTTTGTCGTAATGTCTTTCCAGAGTTCAGGATTTAGAAGAAGAGGTATCTGTTGTCCTTCACCTCTGCGTTACGGTAGAGCTCCTGCATGAATCCGCCTGCGTTCTGCAGCATTTTCTGACGTTGTGCTGCGAGAGTTGCTTTCTGGTCGAACTTCACGGGGCGGTCTTTCTTGGCGTTCACTTTGAAGAGATATACGCCGTTGTATCCTTTCACGGGATGCGAGGCGAAAGCGCCTGCCTTCACTGCAGCAACAGCACCCGAAAGTGCGGGTTCTACTCCGCCCGTTGACTGGATGAATACTGGTGCGGCGAAAGTCACCTGCTGTACGTTGGAGATCTGTGCTCCCTTGCCTTTAGCAGCCGCGATAGACTTCACGCCTTCTATTTTCTTCATGATTACTTCAGCCTGCTTGTCGCGCAGTGTCTCGTTCTTGATAAACTCCTTCACCTGCGGGTCGTCGAGAGTGCGGAATCCCGCATTGTTGATTTTCTCGAGTGTCAGTACGAGCAGCGTGTTGTTGTTGCCGCATTCGTAGAGCGGAGACACTGTACCTTCTTTTGCGTCGAATATCCATTTCAGAGCTTCGCGTGTTGCGCGCAGTCCGGCGATGTTGTGCTGTGCAGTGGAGATGTCAGCGATGTCTCTCACGTCATATCCGTATTTCTTTGCGTTGGCGTTGAGCTGGTCAGCCTTCTGTGTCTCGCTGACAAACTGGCTGAATTTGTTGTAGGCCTGCGAGTATGTGTCTTTCGAGAAGTCGATAGAGCGTTTGATGACAGCAGCGACATATTTCTCTGTCATCGCCTTGCGTTCGATTACCTGCAGTATGACATTTCCTGCCGCCATCTCTACGTTTGCAGTCTCTCCTGCGTTGAGAGCCATGAGTTTCTGGAGATAAGCCTTTGAATCCTTGTCTATCGACGGTGCGTTCTCATACTGTGCTCCTGTGAACCATGTCTTCTCTCCGGTCTGTCCGTATTTCTTTGCGAGAGCCTCGAAGTCTGCGCCTGCAGCGATAGCCTTGTATATGCTGTCAGCCTTTGTGCGTGCCGCCTCTACGGTCTCGGCTCCTACTTGTATTGCTCTGAACTGTATAGAATCCGGCACCTGTTGTTTTGCGATGAGGCGTATCACGTTGAGTGTGCCGTCTGCGTTGTTCTCCACAGGTCCATATACAGTTCCGGCAGCCATGGAGTCAATGCGCTGTGCGATGTCTGCCGGCATGGCGTTCTTGCTCTGTGGCAGTCCGATGAACGGCACGAGTGAGTTGCTCTTGCGCACCACCTCAGCAGGGTTCTCTGCTGCGGCGAGCTCAGCGGCATAATCCTTCACCTGTTTCATGATGGACTGTCGGTCCTTGTCGCTTGCCTCCACCTGCACGCATACATATTTCACTGTGCGTGTATCGGTTTCCTGGCGGAACATCTCTTTCATCTCCTCATATTTCGCCTTCATGTCGGCGTCGGTGACCTTTGCGTCAGCCTCTTTCACCGATGTGTAGGGGAAAGCCGCCACTTCGAGGTCGCTCTCGTTGTTCTCGTCCTTGAATGTCATCTTTGCCTCTACTGGGTTTGACATGATGGCGTATGCGAGCAGCGACTGGTATTTCTGTGCGAGCAGCTGCTGTCTCAGGTTTTTCTCGATGAATGTCCAGTAGCGGTAGATTGTCTCATACTGCTCTGCGGCCTGCGGGTTAGTGGTTTTGATTTGTTTGTAGTCAGCGAGGAACTTCTTCAGCTGGTTTGCGTCGAAGCGTCCTGTCTGCTGGTTGATGAACGGAGTCTGTGCGAGCATGGGGTTTGTTCCTTCCTTCAGCACGTTCTGCAGTTCCTGGTCAGTTACGGTGAGACCGAGTTCGGTAGCTTCATTTTCGATGAGGCTTGCCTGCACGTACGAGTTCCAGACCATGTCCTTCACCTGGTTCATCTCTTCTTCAGAGAGGCTTTCGCGTCCCTGTGTCATTTTGATGACCTGCTGGTATTCGTCCAGGAGGTTCTGGAACTCCTGCACACTGATTTTCTTTCCGAGCACTTCTCCGACCTGCTGTCTGCTGTCGTTGCGCAGCGAGTCTGTCGAGCGTACCAATTCTTCTGCAATGAATGCGAAAAGCGCGAGACCGATGACTGAAACGAGCACGGTGCCCCAGCTTCTGATTTTTCCAATTGCTGCCATTGTTTCTGTTTTGTTTATTTTATTTTTTTTATTTTTTTTGGCTTGTGGGTTGATGTGCCGGCGTGTTGCCGGCAGCAGGGAATCAACAATTAGCGCACAAAGTTACAATAAAAATCCAAGATACGCAAATTTTATGCGAAAAATGATTTCCTGTGCGTGTTTTTTGCCTCATTTCGAGTGCTTTTCTTCCCGTGCTTGTGCTTTTTGGGGTCTCATTTTGCGTTTTTTTCTTTTCTTGCGGATGCATCGTGTTCCGTTTGTTGCGGCGTCATGCTTCCGGTTTCGTCACTATGCCTTTTTTCTTCATCCCATCGACCTTTGCTGTTATGGGCTTTTCAAACCTGATATGTCTGAGGTGTTCTGTCTCCTCCTCTGCATTTAGGCTGTCGAGGTACGCCTCGTTGAATATGCCGTCGTCTTTGTACGGGTTTACAGTAAAGTAAGCCACTCCGAGCGATGTCAGGTTCTGGAAGAAGTGTGTGCCCTGCGAGGGGTCGATGCGGTAGTTTGTCAGTCCGCATTCCACGATGATGCGTGCCCCGCTGATTGCAGGCCATTTCAGCGGCACTCCGAGCCATGCGTCGCTCGACCCCCACCGTCCGGGTCCTACGATGACATATTCCCGCTGTTCTGCGGTCAGTTTTCTGTTCATCCGTTCCACTTCCTCTGCGATGGCGGGGTTGAAAGCGGCCGAGTAGTTGGCAGTCTTCACATATACGATGTCCCGTATGTCTGTCATTATGCCGTGTCCTATTGCGCTGTCCGATTTCAGTATGATGTCCTCCGTGTCCACTTTGTCGAGGTCCTCGTCGAGCATCATCTTGTTATCCACCATAGGCCTTATCTGCAGCAGATGGAACTCTCCCGTCTTGTTGTCGTTGACATTGGCGGCGAACTCAATCTCCACCGGGCGTTTCATCTCCTTCTCTCCGTAGTGCAGCACGCTTTGCAGAATCTCGGGCAGCGGCAGCACGCCGTGTTGCATTATTCCGGCAAAGGATATTATCTTTCGCGACGGACCCTCGTAGTATCCCTCTCTAATCACCTGGTCGTAAGCGTCGTATGTCGATGCGAGCCATTGCAGCACGCCGTCCTTGTCAGCCTGTCTCACAGAGAGGTTGAGCAGGTTGAATCCGTCGTCAGTCTTGAAGTCGAGCTGTGTCTGCGAGAGGTCGAGTGCGAGGAATCGTGTCTGCGTCTCTCTCAGAGCCATTTCCATCTCGCTCAGTTGCATGATTTTGTGCGGCTGGTAAGGGTCCACACGCAGGTTCACGCCTCCGTCCACGATATATTTCCCCAGTCCGAGGGCAATGTTCACTATGCCGTCTTCCGCTTTCTGGTCGTTGACGGGGTAGTAGTTCACCGACCGTGCCACTCCTGAGATATGCGGATAGAATCTTGTGCCGTGTGTCTGTCCCACCACCTCCTGTATGATGACCGCCATTTTCTCCTGGTCGATGACATTGCTTGTCGCTGTCATGTATGCTTTCGAATCCTTGTAGAAGACCGAGGCATATACAGCCTTTATGGCGTCTCCGAGCATCTCCAGCCGTCTGTCGGTGTCTCCGAGCGGCGGTATCATGTATGTGGAATAAATGCCGGCGAATGGCTGGTAGTGCGAGTCCTCCAGTAGCGACGACGAGCGTATTGCGAGCGGTCCTGGCACGACGGACAGCATCACGCGGCAGTCGTCGGCGAGCCTTGGCGGCAGGTGTGCCTTCAGGAACGCCCGCAGTATTTCCTCATCCGTCTTGTCTGACAGCGCCACGCCGTACAGGTCGTTCTTCTCCATGAATTCGTCGAAGATGTCGGTGCATAGGACGACGGTCTTCGGTATGCGCACCGGCATGTTCTCGAAGGCGTTCATGTCCGGGTGGCGTTTTATGATGTTGTCGAGGAAGGCGATGCCGCGTCCCTTGCCGCCCAGCGAACCGTCGCCGATGCGTGCGAAATTGCTGAAGTTGTCGAAGCGTTCGCGGTGGAAGACCGCCACCACGCCCTGGTTCTTCATGCGCCGGTAGGCTACGATGGCGTTGTATATGATTTCGCGGTGCTTGTCCACATCCTGCAGCGACTGCCATGTGATTTTCTTCAGAAACTCCGAGATGGGGAAGAGTGCTCTCGAGCATAGCCA
>CALZMB010000028.1 GCA_945788485.1 uncultured bacterium
AACGAGTTGATAGTTTTTTAGTTCACAGTACATACAACTTGTCAACTCGTCAACTTGTTTACTTGTTTACTCGTCAACTATAAGAATTAATATAGACTATCTCTATCCCTGCCCGGCGCAGCAAGTCTATCCCGTCCGTCAGGCGATACTGCCGCAGATAGACGATGCGTTTTATCCCCGCCTGTATGATGAGCTTCGCACACTCGATACATGGCGAATCGGTGACATAGAGAGTGGCTCCCTCGCTGTTGTTGTGCGAGCGCGCAAGCTTGGTGATGGCATTCGCCTCGGCGTGCAGCACATACGGGAAGGTCTTGTTTTCTGCATCTTCACACACATTCTCGAAGCCGGACGGTGTGCCGTTGTAGCCGTCAGAGATGATGCGTTTGTCTTTCACCACGAGGCAGCCCACTTTTCTGCGATGGCAATACGAGTTCTCTGCCCATATCTCCGCCATACGCAGATACCGGCAGTCGAGCAGTCTCTGTTTCTGCTCCTGCATGGCTTCTGCCGTCTGCTGTGTCGCTTCTGCTTTGTTTCCCATATTCATGACATCTTTTCGGGGGTTATTCCGTTCCGCTCCATCAGAGCGTCGATAGATGGTTCGCTGCCCTTGAAACGCACGAAGAGCGTCATCGGATGTTCTGTCCCGCCTTTTGAGAGGATGCAGTCACGGAAGCGGCGTGCCGTCTCACGGTTGAAGATGCCCTCGCGGCGGAAGACGGCGAAGGCGTCGGCGTCGAGCACCTCTGCCCATTTATAGCTGTAGTAGCCTGCAGCATAGCCGCCGGAGATGATATGCGAGAACTGCACCGTCATGCATGTCTCTGGCAGCTGCTTGTCTGTCACGGCAACAGCCCATGCCTCTTTCTCGAACGTCTTGATGTCTCCGGCGAACTCTGTTTCGAGAGTGTAGTATGCCATGTCAAGCAGTCCGAAGCTCACCTGACGCAGGCAAGCGATGGCGACATTGAAGTTGCGGGCTTTCACGACGCGTTCGATGAGGTGGTCGGGGATACATTCTCCTGTCTCGTGATGCAGGGCGAAGGTGCGCAGGAAGTCAGCCTCGACTGCATAGTTCTCCATGAACTGCGACGGCAGCTCGACAAAGTCCCACAGCACATTGGTGCCGGACAGCGAGGCAAACCGCGTGTTGGCAAATATCCCGTGCAGGGCATGACCGAACTCGTGCAGCAGCGTCTCCACCTCTCCCAGGGTCAGCAAGGCCGGCTTCTCTTCTGTAGGCTTTGTGAAATTCATCACGACAGAGACATGAGGCCGCACGTTCTCGCCGCTTTTCTTGATATACTGGCTCTGGTATTCCGTCATCCATGCGCCGCCGCGTTTCCCTTTTCTCGGGAAGAAGTCGGCATAGAGGACCGCGAGGAAGCTGCCGTCTTCGTCCGTCACCTCGTATGCCTTCACGTCGGGATGATAGACAGGTATGTCTTTGTTCTCCCTGAAGGTGATGCCGTAGAGCGTCGTTGCAAGTCCGAAGACCCCTTCCACCACATTCTCTAACCGCAGATACGGGCGCAGCATCTCAGCGTCGATGTCGTATTCGGCAAGTTTCAGCTTGTGCGCATAGAACGCCTTGTCCCACGGCTGCATCACGAAGTCGTCTCCTTCAAGACGTTTCGCCATCGCCTCAAGCGCCTTCTCCTCTTCCAACGCAGTGGGCTTGTATGCCTCCACAAGACGGTTGAGCAGCCCGTAAACGTTCTGTGGCGAGCCTGCCATGCGACGCTCCAGGACAAAAGAAGCATAATCCTTGTAGCCCAGCAGCTGCGCTATCTCGCGCCGGATGTTTATCAGGCGGCTGCAGACAGCGAGGTTGTTCTCTGCATTGTCGTGCGTGCATACCGTGTTGTATGCCATATACATCTCACGGCGCAGGTCGCGCTGCGTGCTGTATGTCATGAAAGGCTGCCACGACGGATAGTCGAGAGTGAACAGCCATCTCTTTTCTCCTGTGGCAGAAACATTGTCAGCGTCTGCCGCTGTCGCGGCGGCACGGCTCCCGTCGTCTTCCTTTGCAGCCAAGGCGGCGGCTTCAATGGCGGTTGCCGGCAGTCCGTCGAGCTTCGCCTCGTCTGTTATCAAGAGCTTGTACGCCTTCTTCTCTTTCTGCAGGTTCTGGGAGAACTGCAGCGAGAGCAGCCCCGCCTCTTCGGTCAGTCTCCGCAACGTCTCCTTGCCTTTCGCGTCAAGCAACGCGCCTGAGCGCGCCAAGCCGGTGTATGTGTCGTCAAGCAGTTTCTTCTCTTCGCCGGTCAGGCTTCGCAGAGCTGTCGGCTCGTCTCCATGATATGCGTCATAGACAGCCTTCACCCTCTCGAAGAACACGGGGTTCAGCCGCAGGTCGTTGGCGTGTTGTGTCAGCAGTGGCGACATCTTGTTGGCGAGGGCATCCCATTCGTCGTTCGTATCTGCCGAGAGAATATTGTAGAACACCGTCGAGGCGCGGTCCAGAAGGTCGTAGTATCCGTCTTCTTTCTCGTCGTCGTAAATGATTGTGTTGTCGAACGTGGGTGCTGCCGTGTTGCCGCAGATGCGCTCCATCTGCTCTTTCTCACGCCTCATGCCCTCCGTCATCGCCTCCTCTATATGCTGGAGGGTGATGCTGCCGAAAGGCACGGTGCCGTGCGGGGTGTCGTATTTATGGAAAAAGGGGTTGCTGTCTGTTGTCGTCATCTTTCTGTCTGGATATTTCGTTTACAGAGGTTTCGGCTCTGCTCTCTTAAAATGCAAAAATACAAAAAAAACACGAATGCACGACAAGACGTTATACATATTTAACTAAGATTACAAAAAAGCAAAGGCGGACAGCCTCATTCAGCATGTCCGCCATAATAATTTCATATCCGTAAGGTTATGCTGGCAGCATTTATTGCATGTCCTGCAGAATCTGTGCGGCGTGCGTCTTTGTTTTTATCTCTTTGGGCGAGAAGATGCGTTCGATGCGTCCTTCCTCATCAACGAGGAATGTTGTGCGCAACGTGCCGACGGTCTTTCTGCCGCACATTGTCTTCTCTCCCCACGCCCCGATTTCTTGCAGCAGTCTCGTATCTACATCGGCAATGAGCGGGAAAGGGAGAGCGTGTTTCTCGGCGAAGCGCTGATGGCTTGCCGCGCTGTCTTTGCTGACGCCGATGACGGCGTAGCCAGCCGCCTGCAACTCGTCGTAGCTGTCACGGAGCGAGCACGCCTCTGCCGTGCAGCCCGGGGTGTTGTCTTTAGGGTAGGTGTAGAGAATGAATTTCTTGCCGCGCATCTGGCTTAGCGTAATCTCGTTTCCGTTCTGGTCGTATCCGAGCAGTTCGGGCAGTTTGTCTCCGGTTTTCATAATGCAGGTTGTGTTATTGTAGGGAACGTTGGTGTGTGATGAATTGTGCGTTGTTGCCGGCGCGCCTTTGACGGCGATGCTGATGAAAGGCAGGTGGTGTCAGCCATTGCGCCGGAGGAAAATCTCGTGGTTGATGCACGACGGCAGTTCTTCTGCATAGTGCGTCACCATAATGAGTGTCTTGTTCTCCCGGCGGCAGAAAGTCTCGATGATGTCTTTCACGCGGCGGCGGTTGATGAGGTCAAGTCCGTGCAGCGGCTCGTCGAGGATGAGGAGCGGCGGGTCTTTCACGAAGGCGCGCGCAAGGAGCACGAGACGCTGCTCGCCTGACGAGAGGGAGAGGAAGGGGCGGTCGGCGAGGCCATCCACTCCGAAGACATGCATCCAGAACAGGCATTGCTCGCGTTGCACGGCATCGGGTTTTGAATACAGTCCGTGCATGTCGGAGAGCCCTGACGCTACAATCTCTGCAGAGGGGATGTTGCGCTGGAAGGCGCGGTGCATCTCGGGCGAGATGTATCCGATGTTGCGTTTGATGTCCCAGATGCTCTCGCCCTTGCCTCTTTTGTGTCCGAAGAGGACGATGTCGTTGGCATACGACTGCGGGTTGTCGGCGCAGACGATGCTGAGGAGTGTCGATTTGCCGGCTCCGTTCTCGCCGGAGAGAGCCCAGCAGTCGCCGTTGCGTACGGAGAGCGAGAGGTCTTTCAGTATGGTACGGCTGCCGTATCTGATGTTCACGTTGTTGAAGCGTATGACATCGGGGCTGTCGTCTGAGACGGGAGAAGGCGTCAGCGGGAGCGAGAGAATCTCTTCGGCGACAGCCTCTTCCAGGACGTGTGAGGGGACAGGGGCGGCGGAGGCGAGATATTCTTGTCGTGTCACCTTCTCTCCTGCCGTCATGTTCTCGACCTTTACGACATGGGTGATGAACTCAGGGATGTCGTCGCTCTTCGACTGTACGAGGATGACGCTGACCTGTGTCTCGGATGTGAGGACATGGAGGAACTCATGCAGCTGCCGGCGTGCGTTGACATCGAGCCCGATGAAGGGGTTGTCCATGATGAGGACGCGCGGATTGGTGAGCAGCGTCTTTGTGAGCTGGAACTTGCGGAGTTCTCCGCTTGACAGCATGACGATGTGTTTGTCTAAGAGCGTGTCGAGACGGAAGATGTCATAGAGGTGCCGCCTGACGCGCTGCAGGCTGGTATGCATTATCTCGCGACGCTGTTCGTCGCGCGCCAGGCGTGCCGCTTTCTCTTCGCTTGTCTCGTCTCTGACGAGGAAACGGTCATAGACCGTCTGCCTTGTCAGTCCTGTCTCGGCAATATGGAACGCTTCGTCAAGCAGGTCAGCGACGATGGGCGTCTCTTCGATGTCGTGCTGATTCCATCGCTGCTGATAATAGTAGTTGCCGTCAGCCGGACCGTATGAATCGCGGAAGGTCATTGTCTTGATGTTGTCGCTGACGAGTTTCGCCTCAGAAGGCGAGAAGTCGTATCTTGCCGGATTGGTTGGCAGGAGGGCGTGCGCGCCGGTTATGATATCGACGAGCATGGACTTTCCGCCGCCATTGGGTCCGACAATGGCAATATGCTCTCCGTCGTTGAGTTCAAAATTCACCGGCTGTGCCATGCGCCATGCGGGCATACGGCATACGCCGTCTTTTATGCTTATTATATGTTGCATACGAAACAGTGATGGTGGGCATTTATAGAATCCACCTATTGTCTAAATGAGCTTGTTCTTTGTCGCGAAGTCTTTCCACGAGCCATAGTGCGGGGCGGATGTGACGGGCGTGCCCATTTGCAGGAAATGGCAGTATGCCGCCGCGAGAGCGTCTGTCGCGTCAAGGTACTTTGGCAGTTCGTCGTCCGAGAGTTTCAGCATTCGTTTCAGCATGTCCGCCACCTGCTCTTTCGATGCGGAGCCGTTGCCCGTCAGAGCCATCTTTATCTTCAGCGGGGCGTATTCGTGAATGGGGATGTCGCGCTGTATGGCAGCGGCGATGGCGACGCCCTGCGCGCGTCCGAGCTTCAGCATCGACTGTATGTTCTTCCCGAAGAACGGGGCTTCGATGGCGAGTTCGTCGGGGAGATACTCCTCGATGATGCCTGTGACACGTTTGAAGATATGCCCGAGTTTCAGGTAGGGGTCGCTCATCTTCCGCATGTCGATACATCCCATGGCTATCATGGATGCCTTGTTGCCGTTGACGCGCAGTATGCCATAGCCCATGACATTGGTGCCGGGGTCGATGCCCATTATGATATGTTCGGCTTTCGGATGTCTGTTGTCCAAGGTGTGATGACGGTTTATCGGTCGAGATATGGATTGTGCGCCAGTTCGTAGCCTATTGTGGTAGAAGGCCCGTGGCCGGTATATACCTTTACCTCGTCAGGCAGCTGGCAGAGATAGCGCAGGCTGTTGATGATCATGAACATGGAGCCGCCGGGCAGGTCGGTGCGCCCGATGGACAGACGGAACAGCGTGTCTCCGGAGAAGAGGACATTCTCTTCCTCGCAATAGAACGCCACGCCGCCCATCGTGTGTCCCGGCACGGCGATGGTTTTCAGACTGTGGTTGCCGAAGTGTATGTCGTCGCCGTTGTTGAGGAAGGCGCCGAGCTGCGGCACGAAGTCTATCTTCATGCCGAAGAGTGATTCAGCCTGCTGTTTCAGCTCACGCACGAGGCGTTCGTCGCCACGGTGCAGCTGCAGCTTCAGTCCGAAAGCCTTGTGCATCGCGTCTATTCCGAAGTTATGGTCAAGATGTCCGTGTGTCGCGAGGAGGCTGACGGGAGTAAGTCCTTCTGACTTTATATAGCCGATGATCTCGTTCTGTTCGTCTGCTGTATATGCGCCACAATCTATTATGACACACTGTTTTGTCTCATCGCTGACGACATAGCAGTTCTCGTCGAGAGGATTGACATGGAATGTTTTTATGTTCAACACGTTGTTTCAGGGATTTTTTTTTTGTAATGAGAAATACATGAATACTGTTTCGGAAGAAGCCTTCGTACCGTCACTTGGTGATGATACGTTCAACCATATCGTCTGTTATCCAGCCCTCTGTGCCGTCGTCGAGCACCACTTCGAGCCATCCTTTCACCGTGTCGTCGGTGATTCTGAGGTGTGTGCCTTCGTGTACGGTGAGTGTTTCGGCGGCTTTCAGCTCAGGCGTCTTGCGTACCTGGCACACATCTTTTATGATGACGGCACCGTCGTTGGCAGTGAGATTGCTGTATTGCGTGTATGCGCAGACGTTGCCTGCGAGGAAAATCAGGAACGCTATGACTGCGCCGTAGAAGCCCAGCTGCCTGAGGATGACCGCCTCGGCGAAGAGGTAGAGCAGTGTCGCGAGCACGACGGTGATGAGCGAGATGACAGCGACGAGCGCCCATGTGTCGGTGTTGAAAAGCCGGACGACGGCATCGCATCCTGCCACGATGAACGACTGCTGTCTCGGCTGCATCTTGTCGATGGTCTTGTTGCGCGCGACGGCGAGGTTATGCGCTATCTCCTTGTCGGCGGGCAAGAGCAGCGCCGCCTTGTTGTAGGCTATCACCGCCTTTGTGATGTTGTCTGAACGGAAATAGGCGTTGCCGAGATTGTAGTACAGTTCGGCAGAAGGCGTCTTCTGCAGAAGCTGCTCGTATTCTGTTATGGCAGCCTGGTAGTTGCCGTTGGCGTAAGCCTTGTCGGCTGTGGCTTTTGAGACGAGGGCAGCCTGCGCGTTCAGCGTTGAGGAGAGAGAGAGAGCCGCCGCGATGATGAAGACGAGCGTCATGACGTTCGTGCCGGCGGTGCCGGTGCCGCCACTCGCCTTGTTCTTGCCGTCAGCAGTTTTTCTGTTGCGTTTGTTCCCTTTCAGGAAGTCGTCGATTTCTGTTATGCCTTTCATTGCTTTCTGATATACTCCAGCCATTTTCCCGCTCGCGTCGCCCGGTGCATAGCGTGCATATTCGCACTCGTCGATGGCGCTGACGAAGACATCGATGATGTCGGCATCGACGCTGCGTGCAGCGAGGCGTTCGCGTATGTTGTCTCTTGATAGCTCTGCGACGGGGATGTTCAGCTTGTCTCCAACATATCCCCACAACGCCCTGAGCACTTCGTCGTAGAACTGCTCTTGCTTGTGCTGTTTCATGAGGCGTCCGGCGAGCTTCAGTCTCTTAGCCGCCACCTTGTTCGCCTTGCGTCCTCTCATGCCCACGACATCGGCATTCATCATGGCACGCTGGCGGAAGATGATGACAAGGATGATGAAGATGGCGAGTATGGCAACGATGACAGCGTTGTAGAGAGCCGTGCCGTAGAAGATGTCGCGGCGCGTCGTGGCAGTCGCGTCAGTCTTTGCGGCGAGGATATCGAGCTCTTTTTCAGTGAAGTCGGCTACTGTAGAGCTGCCTCCTTCGCCCGGTGTGACATGTAGTTTGAGCTCTTTTGTCTTCACCGTCTTGTAGGCGTTGGCATGTGTGTCGTAGTATGTGAACTCCACTGCGGGTATGGTGAAATCCCCTTGGTGTCGTGGCACGAAGAGGAAGTCGTATATCATGTTCCCCTCCAGTCCGTTGAGCGACAGCCGTGTCTTGTCGGTCGTTTTCGGCTCGTATTTGTCAAAATCCTTCGGGAACGCCACTTCCGGCTGTTTGATGAGCTTGAGGTTGCCCACACCGCTGACCACTACTCTGAGAGTGACGGGGTCGTTTGCCGCCACTGTCTGCTTGTTCAGCGAGCTTGAGACAGAGAATTTTCCTACGCCGCCGGAGAATCCTGCCGGGCGTTGCGGCAGCGGGTCAACCTGTATGTTTACTGCGGGCGCGATGATGTCTTTCTTCACCTCGATATATCCTGAGCCTCCGTTGAAGAACGCCTCGAACGGGTCGATGTTCTGGTTTGCCTGAACGACGATGCCTTTGTATGTGAGCGAAGGAATCTCGAGCTTGCCGGTCATCTGCGGATACATGACATACTGGTCCCATGTCACGCAGCGGTAAGGGCGGCCCTTGTAGTTCTCGATATGGAAAGACTTCTGTTCGGGCAGCGGAATCTGCAGTGTATGGAAGCCTTTGAGGTCGGGCATGTCGCCTTTCAGCTGTGTCAGTTCAACCTGTGTATATACCTTATAGGTGAGCAGCACGGGCTCCTGCTCATGCACGCGGTGTTTGTTTGCCGTGACAGTGATGAAGAGGTCGTTGCCGGAGATATGCGACCCTGCCTGTTTCACCTGCGCCGTCTGCTGCTGTGTGTGTGCCGCAGAAGACGACGAGCTGGCTTGCCCGCTGACAACAATCTTTATTGCAGACGACGTGACATTCTTTCCGTTGACGACAGCGTGTGCAGGCGGAATGACATAATGTCCCGCCTTGTCAGCCGACACGATGTAGGTGTAGGTGACAGACGATGAGCTTGACGTGTGTCCGTTGACCATCTGGAAGCTGGACTGCGAGCTTGTGCTGGGTCCCATGAGCACTTCGAGGCCATCGGGGATATTCCCGGCACGGAAGCCTTTGACATCCTGTGTGGCGACGGTGTATCTCAGTCTGAACTGTTCTCCCACTGCCACCTGCTGCGGTGCCGACACCTGTATGGTCTGTGCCGGCGATGTGACGTAACAGAGGAGTGTTATGAGAAAAGAAAAGAATCTCTTTGTATGCATTTTGTTCGGTTTTCGTTGTATGTTTCTCCGTGGAGTTCCAGACGCTGTTTTTGTTTATGCTTGACAGTGTGTGTCCATCACCAGTTTTGCAGATGGCGTTTGCGCGACGGCTGCTGCTGGGCTTTCTTCATGCGTTGCTGGGTGGCTTTCTCCTGCTGCATGGCGGCATTGAGCAGCTGCTCGGCATTTTCTTTGCTCATCTGCTCGGGTTTCTCCTCGGACTGTTTCTGGTTTTTCTGATTCTTGTTCTCGTTTTCTTGTTTGTCTTTGTCTTTGTTCTTGTCTTTATTCTCGTCCTTCTTTTGGTTCTGGTTCTGCTTCGGCTGGTTCTTCATCTGCTTCAGGCAGAGCGCGAGGTTGTATCTCGTCTCGTTGTCCTTCGGGTTGTTTCTGAGTGCGGCTTTGTATGCCTCAGCCGCCTCTCCGAACTGTTTCTTCTGCTGAAGGATGACGCCCATGTTGTGATAAGCCTGCGCCTTGCGCTGTTTGTCGGTGTGCAGCTGTGCGCTGTTCTCGAAACATTTCATTGCCATCGAGTCTTTCTGCTGCGCCATCAGCGCGCATCCGAGATTGTATTGCGCCTCAGGGTTCTGCGCATTTGCAGCCGACGCTTTCCTGTATGTCGCCTCAGCCTCTTCATAATGCTGGCTTCTGAACTGCCTGTTGCCTTGGCGTATGAGCTTTCTGTCTGTCTGCGCCGATGCGCCTTGTACGGCGAAAAACATGATGAGCAGCAGCACTGCATTGGTGCGGAAGGCATTTCCCGCCGTGTCCTTTGGTTTGAAGAGGCTCATTCTCTTCTGCCATTTCGGCTTACATTCAAACACCATGACTTCGATGATGAGCATGATGAGCGCGATGATGCCTACGAACTGGAACTGCTCGTCATACTCGCTATATACGACGCTTGCCACTTCGTTCTTCTGCATTTTTGCGAGTTCTGCGTTGAGTTTCTCCTGAGCCTGGTTGGTATTATCGACATGAATGTATGTTCCGCTTCCCGCCTCAGCTATGTCCTTGCACATTTTCTCGTTCAGTGCAGTCATCACCGTCTGTCCTGTATTGTCAGCCATATATCCTCCGTTTCCGTCTGGTATGGGGCTTCCCTTGGTTGAGCCGACGCCGAGGACAAAGACTCTGATGCCGTGTTTCTTTGCCTCTTTTGCTGCTTCTATCACTCCTCCCTCGTGGTTTTCTCCGTCAGTGATGATGATTATCGCCCTTCCGATGTTCTTCTGTTGTGTGAAGCTGTTCTGCGCAAGCGATATTGCTTTTGCGATGTCCGTGCCCTGTTCCTGAATCAGAGAGGGGTCTATGCTCTGCATGAACATCTTCGCCGAGACGTAGTCGGCGGTGATAGGCAACTGCGTGAAGGCGTCTCCGGCGAAGACGACAAGTCCGATCTTGTCGTTTGTGAAATTGTCCACCATATTCTCGACGAGCATCTTCGACTTGTCGAGCCTTGACGGGGCTACGTCTTCAGATAGCATTGAGTTTGATATGTCGAGGCATATCAGGGCTTCGATGCCGTGTCTTTTCTCGTTGCTCACCTTTGTTCCCATCTGCGGGCGTGCCAGCATGACGATGATGAGAGCAAGTGCTGCGACGAGGAGACAGAACTTGAACATTGGGCGGTGTCTCGACACATCGGGCATCTGCCGCCTTGTCAGGTCTCGGTTGCCCCACAGGCGCAGGGCCTTGTTTCTTTTCCACAGCATCCACATTCTCATGACGAAGAGTAGCGGAAGTATGAAAAGCAGGTAGAGATATGTAGGATCTTCGAATCGCATAGAGTGTTGTTGTTTGGTTTCGGCAGCATGAGGCGATGTTTCCGGCATGGTGTCAGCCGTCGGTTCTCTGCCGTTCCCTATATATATAATAAGGTATAGGGGATGAATATGTATTGCCAGACGTTGGCGTATGCGTTGTTGTATGCTACGGTATGCGTCTGAACCATGTCAGTCGCAACACGATTTCCATGAGCAGTGTGATGAGTGCAGCCATGGCGAAAGGCATGAAAGCCTCGTATCGCTTGGAGAATTTCTTCACGTTCAGCTTAGAGCGTTCGAGTTTGTCGATGTCGCTGTATATGCGTGACAGTTCCTTGTTGTTAGTCGCCCTGTAGAACTGTCCGTCAGTCTTCGAAGCGATGCCAGCGAGAGTCTTGGTGTCTATCTCGACAGGGATGTTGACATACTGCACTCCGCCCGCCACGGGCATAGGATAAGGCGCAACCTTGTTTGTTCCGACACCGATGGTATATACCCTTATGCCGAGGCTTTTCGCTATCTCAGCCGCTGTGAGGGGCGATATTTCTCCGGCGTTGTTGGAGCCGTCGGTGAGCAGAATGACGACTTTCGACTTAGCCTTTGAATCCTTCAGTCGCGTGACGGCGTTCGCCAGACCCATACCTACCGCCGTGCCGTCTGCTATAAGTCCGCGCGACGCGATGTCTGTCCTGACATTCTGGAGGAGGTTTAGCAGCGACGTATGGTCAGTTGTCATCGGGCATTGCGTGAATGCCTCGCCTGCGAAGATCGTCAGTCCGATGTTGTCGTTCGGCCTGTCAGCGATGAACGAACCTGCTACCGCCTTCGCCGCCTCGAGGCGGTTGGGTTTCAGGTCTTCGGCGAGCATCGATGTCGATACGTCGATAGAGAGCATGATGTCTATGCCTTCAACGGTACGTTCGTCCCATGCGTTGCGTGTCTGCGGACGGCATAGGGCGAGCACGATGAGCGTGAACGTGGCGCAGCGCAGAGCCGTCGGCAGCCACGCGAGCCTCTGGCGCAGCGTCTTCGGGGCGTCGGCGAGGAGCCAGGTGTCGCTGAGTGTCATCGTAGGCTCAGAGCGTTTGCGGTATCTCACATACCATATCAGATACGGTATGAGGAGTATCAGTAGCAGGAAATATTCTTTGTTTGCAAATTCCATCTGTTTCTTTTCGACAAGAGTTGTTGTTTCGTGCTGTCCGGCTTATGCCATGATGAGAAGGCAGGTGCCTCTGCTGCACATCATTCTATGAGCTGCACAATCTGCCATATCGTATATGCGAAGAGCATCGCTGCCGCCACGGCGGCTATGCGTTGCAGCCATCTCAACGCCTTCAGTGTGACGTTTGTCTGTCTCTGGGCTTCGGTGAGTGTCTCTTCCTCGCGCCGTTCCTCCACCACCTCTTCAGTCTTTGTAGAGTTGATGAAGTCAATGGCGGTGACAAGGTTGCGGTCGTTCTCGTTGACAAGTGTCGAATACTTGGCGAACTTCACGAGGTCTGCAGTCTCGAACACCTCTCTCAGTTCTGCCACCTTCATAGGGTCCTCGTTCTGCAGGCGTTCTATAATCTCGCGTGTCGTCATCTCCATGGCAGAGAATCCGAATCGTTCTTCGAGATAGATGCGCAGCGCATCTGTCAGGCGCGTATAGTATTCCTTCTGGTTACCCTCTGCCGTGATGCGTTCGCTCTTTATCTCGTCGATGGCAGACATTGCCTTGACGTGTGCCGGTATGCGTTTTATGATGCGGAAGGAGATGCGTATGGGCTTGTTTCCGCGGCGCAGCAGATAGCACAGCATCGCCATGACGAGGAGCAGCGACGTCACGACATGCATGATAACGAGCGGTTTCCACTCGTCGAAAGAGAAGGGGTTGGTCTGTATGTCCTTCGGCGGGAAGAACTGGTCGAGCTTTGTCGTATCTACCGGCACGTCAATCACTTTCAGTGCGAGCTGCCTGCCCACAATCTTCTTTCCATCGACAAGGACGGAGAGCGGCTGTATGTAGTGCAGCTTGGGTTCGAAAGAGGTCAGTGTATATACGATGGTCTGCTTCAGCGTGCCGTCACTGTTCTGCACGCTGTCGCCGTACATCTGCTCCACCACCTCCACTCCCGGTGCGATGGCATGGTTCGAGCTGAAGTCAGGGAACATCACGTCGGCGCCGTTCTTTGCCGTCACCGAGAGGAAGAGATGACACTGGTCGCCGAGCACTATCTCCAACGAATCGAGTGCCTGCTCTATCTTCGGCTTCTGTGCGAAGACTGTCAGACTGGTTGATATGAATAATAAAAAGAGGAGTTTCTTCACCGTTAGTTTCTTTTGTTAACGTCCAGAAGGGTTGGCATGCCTCGTCGAGGCTTGCCAACCCGCTCTGTTTCGGGTAGTCTTATCTTCTTTGTTTGAAGAGCATCAGCAGCTGTCTTACATAGTCGTCGGCAGTAGAGACGGAGACGCTGTCCACGCCTGACCGCGCGAAAGTGTCTCGCAGGTCATCCTGACGGCTCTGCCATCTTTCGTGATACGCCGTTCTGACGCGTCTTGACGATGTGTCGAGATACTGTTCGTGTCCTGTCTCGGCATCCGCCACCCTCATCAGTCCGATGTCGGGCAGCTCGCTGTCGCGCCTGTCATACACCTGAATGGCGACCACGTCGTGCTTCCTGTTGCATATCTGCAGCTCTTTCACGAAAGGCTTCTGCTGGTAGAAGTCGCTCAGGAGGAAGGCTGTGCAGCGTCGTTTCTGCATCCTTGTCAGAGTCTCCACCGCCTGTGCGATGTCTGTCCTGGTGCTTTCCGCGTGGAAGTCGAGCAGTGTGCGTATGATATACAGAATGTGTCTGCGGCCTTTCTTCGGCGGTATGAATTTCTCGATATGGTCAGAGAAGAAGATGACGCCGATCTTGTCGTTGTTCTGTATGGCAGAGAAGGCTATGGTTGCTGCAATCTCCGTCACCATCTCCCGCTTCTCCTGACATTCCGAGCCGAATGCGAGCGATGCGGAGACATCCACCATGAGCATGACGGTGAGCTCTCGCTCTTCCTCAAACACCTTGACAAAGGGTTTGTGGAAGCGTGCCGTCACGTTCCAGTCGATGTCGCGCACATCATCCCCGAACTGGTATTCCCTCACCTCAGAGAACGCCATTCCCCTGCCTTTGAAGGCCGAGTGGTATTGTCCGGCGAAGATGTTCGTGCTCAGTCCGCGCGTCTTTATTTCTATCTTCCGTACCTTTGAGAGTATGTCGTTCGTATTCA
>CALZMB010000029.1 GCA_945788485.1 uncultured bacterium
AAGTTCGTATGGTAGCAGTCAAAAGTTCGTATGGTAGCAGTCGAAAGTTCGTATGGTAGCGGTCAAAAGTTCGTATGGTAGCGGTCAAAAGTTCTTTTGCCTCCTTTCGAAACAATTTTCATTCACAATTTACAATGTATAATTGCCGCCAAAGCCTTTTACATTAGGTTGGTTCTATAAATTACCTCCGTTAAAAGGGTTAATAATTATGGTTTAACGTTTTGTCATCTTTTGGCTTCTTTTCGGTTCAAATTGCAAGTCTCATCAGTCACGTAGCCCGCTACGCTCCTTCTTCAACTTACAATTTGAGCTCGAAAACAATCTCAAAATCTGACAAAGCTAATTTATAGAACCAACCTATAAAATAAAAACAAAGATAATTTGGCGGTTTCAAAATTATTATGTACTTTTGCAGACGTAAACACATTTATTTAACTTCAGCAGAACTAACAATCAGCCCTTGCAGCAAAGAAAAATGAAAACTCACTTCTTCACCCTCCTGCTCATGATGCCATTGCTATTGGCATCGTGCAGCGACGACAACACTGCCGGCAACGGCAACAACAACAACAACGCCAACACTACAGAAAAAAGCATACACGCCACGCGCATAGAGATGCCCCGCACACAGAAAGGCAACAACTACCTCCTTGTCGTCAAGCAAGACGACGAGATAGGCGTGAACTACATCATCGAATGGGACTGCATGAAACGCGCGCAGCGATGGACATGCTGGGAGTGGACCGCGGCGAACAGCAAGAAAGGCTGGGAGCGCAAGAACTGGGAAGGCGCGACATGGCTGGGCATCACATGGAAAGGCGACCCCTTCCAGGCGGACAACGACATCCCCGCTGAATACCGCACTGAGCTGACCGACTACCGCAACTCTGGCTACAACCGCGGACACATCTGCGCCTCGGAAGACAGGATATGCAGCAAGAACGTCAACGGACAGACCTTCCACCTCTCGAACATGCATCCGCAGGTGAACGCCTTCAACGCCGGCGTATGGGCGAAAATGGAAAGCAGGGTCAGACAATGGCGAGACGCCGTCACGGCACAAGGCGGAACGATGTATGTATGCAAAGGCGGCACGCTCTATGACGTCAACATCGACGGGAAGACCGAAGCGGGAACCATCAGCAACACCAGCCTGCGCATGCCCGTGCCGAAATATTTCTTCATGGCGATAGTGAAACGGACTGCAGACGGCCTCTACTCCGGCATGGCGTTCTGGGCTGAGCACAAAGGCGACAAGAGCACCGACCTCACACCTTATATGATAAGCATCAACGAGCTGGAGGCAAGGACGGGCTACGACTTCTTCTGCAACCTCCCGGACAACATCGAGGAATCGATGGAGGCAATGCTTACGACATCCGAATGGAAATGACACTCTGATTCATAACAATCTCTCACACACGACAAACAAACAACAACAACATACAATGGCAACAACAGACGACAAGAAGATCATCTTCTCCATGGTGGGCGTGAGCAAAATCATCCCGCAGAACCAGAAGCAGATTCTGAAAAACATCTACCTCTCCTTCTTCTATGGAGCGAAGATCGGTATAGTAGGCCTCAACGGAGCGGGCAAATCCACCCTCATGAAAATCATCGCCGGGCTGGAGCAGCCTACGCAGGGCGAGGTGGTGTGGAGCCCGGGCTACAGCGTGGGATACCTGCCACAGGACCCGCCCCTCAACGAGACGAAAACCGTCAAGGAGAACGTGCAGGAAGGCGTGCAGCATGTCTATGACGCGCTGAAAGAATACGACGAGATAAACGTCAAGTTCGGCCTCGAAGAATACTACTCCGACCCGGACAAGATGGACAAGCTCATGGCACGGCAGGCAGAGGTGCAGGACATCATAGATTCCACCGACGCATGGAACATGGATTCGCGCCTCGAACGCGCCATGGACGCGCTGCGATGCCCGCCGGGAGACTGGCCCGTCGATAAACTCTCAGGAGGCGAACGCCGACGCGTCGCGCTCTGCCGGCTGCTGCTGCAGAAACCCGACGTGCTGCTGCTCGACGAGCCTACCAACCACCTCGACGCGGAATCTATCGACTGGCTCGAACAACACCTGCAGCAATACGAGGGCACCGTCATCGCCGTCACACACGACAGATATTTCCTCGACGACGTGAGCGAATGGATTCTCGAACTCGACCGCGGCGAAGGAATACCCTGGAAAGGCAACTACTCATCATGGCTCGACCAGAAGACGACACGCATGGCGCAGGAAGAGAAAACCGCGTCAAAACGCCGGAAAGCCCTCGAACGAGAGCTCGAATGGATACGGATGGCACCGAAAGCGCGTCAGGCGAAGGGCAAGGCACGTCTCAACTCGTATGACGCCATGCTCAACCAGGAACAGAAAGAGCGCGAGGAGAAACTCGAAATCTTCATCCCCAACGGCCCGCGCCTCGGCAACAAAGTCATCAACGCCGAACATGTCGCTAAGGCTTTCGGAGAGAAAACGCTGTTCAAAGACCTCAACTTCATGCTGCCGCCTAACGGCATAGTAGGCGTCATAGGCCCCAACGGCGCCGGCAAGACGACGCTCTTCCGCCTCATCATGGGATTAGAGACAACAGACAGCGGCACATTCGAGGTGGGCGAGACAGTGAAACTCGCCTACGTTGACCAGCAGCACAAAGACATCGACCCGAACAAAACCGTCTATGACGTCGTGTCGCAAGGCAACGAGACATTCCGCCTCGGCGGACGCGACGTCAACAGCCGCGCCTATCTCAGCCGCTTCAACTTCGCGGGCAACGACCAGGGCAAGCTGTGCGGCGTGCTCTCCGGCGGCGAGCGCAACCGCCTGCAGCTCGCTCTCGCGCTGAAACAAGAAGGCAACGTGCTGCTGCTCGACGAGCCGACGAACGACATCGACGTCAACACGCTGCGCGCACTTGAAGAAGGCCTCGAATCGTTTGCAGGATGCGCCGTCGTCATCTCGCACGACCGCTGGTTCCTCGACCGCATCTGCACACACATACTCGCATTCGAAGGCAACGGAGAGGTCTTCTTCTTCGAAGGCAGCTACTCCGACTATGAGATAAACAAGGCACAGCGGCTCGGCACAGACGAGATAAAACGCCCGCGCTACCGTAAACTCATCGAAAGCTGATACAATAAACCAACATAAACATTTATATCATATACAAAAAGATGAAAAATATCTCGTTAGACATCACAAAAGCGCAGCAGTTCCTCCCTGCTGGCGCCGTAATGGCTCTGAAAGAGCAAGTCGTCGAAGCACAAAAAGGGCTGGAGAACGGCACCGTGCCCGGCAACGACTTCCTCGGATGGCTCCACCTCCCGTCGTCCATCACACCTGAGTTCCTTGCTGAAGTGAAGGCTGTCGCTGCCGACCTGCGCGCAAAGGCTGAGGTAATCGTAGTGGCTGGCATCGGCGGCTCATACCTCGGAGCAAAAGCCGTGATTGAAGGCTTGCAGAACTCTTTCGCATGGCTCGTGAAAGAACCGTCAGCCCCCGCTGTCGTCTTCGCAGGCAACAACATCGGCGAAGACTATCTCTCTGAACTCACCGACTATCTCAAAGGCAAGACTTTCGCCATCATCAACATCTCTAAGTCAGGCACGACAACCGAGACAGCACTCACCTTCCGCCTGCTCAAGACACAGCTCGAAGCACAGGCTGGCAAGGAAGCAGCGAAATCGCTCATCGTAGCCGTGACAGACGCAAAGAAAGGCGCGGCACGCACATGCGCCGACAAAGAGGGCTACCGCTCGTTCATCATACCAGACAACGTAGGCGGACGATTCTCTGTGCTCACCCCTGTCGGACTCCTGCCTATCGCCTGCGCAGGCATCGACATCGACCAGCTCGTGGCAGGCGCACAGGCAATGGAACGCCAGTGCGGAGTTGACGTGCCATTCGAAGAGAACCCCGCTGCCATCTATGCCGCAACACGCAACGCGCTCTATCAGAACGGAAAGAAGATCGAAATCCTCATCAACTATCAGCCGAAACTGCATTTCTATGCCGAATGGTGGAAACAGCTCTACGGCGAATCAGAAGGAAAAGACGGAAAAGGCATCTTCCCCGCTGCTTGCGACTTCACCACCGACCTGCATTCCATGGGACAGTGGATACAGGACGGCGAACGCACCATCTTCGAGACATGCATCTCAGTGGAGAACCCGGAGCGCAACCTCCTCTTCCCGGCTGACGAAGAGAACCTCGACGGACTGAACTTCCTCGCCGGCAAACGCATCGACGAGGTGAACAAGAACGCCGAACTCGGCACACGTCTCGCACACGTTGACGGCGGAGTGCCAAACATCCTCATCTCTATCGAACGTCTCGACGCATACAACTTCGGACAGCTCATCTATTTCTTCGAAATCGCTTGCGGCATCTCCGGACAGTTGCTCGGCGTCAACGCATTCAACCAGCCTGGCGTAGAGGCATACAAGAAGAACATGTTCGCACTGCTCGAGAAACCGGGCTACGAGGCTGAGACAGCTGCCATCAAGGCACGCCTCGCGGCAGAATAAGGCAGGGGATAACACAAGAGCCCAGTTATTATACATATAACAATAGCGCAAAAGAGCGACTGTCACCGTTATGACACGGCATGACAGTCGCTCTTTTTATGCTATTGGTCAGAGTTTTATGAATATTTACGGCAGGCTCAAAGGCTATGCCGACACTATCGCGGCGATGCCGCTCACAGCCATGTAGAGATACACGATGCGTCGCAAGAGAGGGGCGGAGATTCGTCTAAAGACCATACTGCCTATCCATGTGCCGGCAAGTACGGCGGCCAAGCCGTAAAGCCACATCTCCCCTACCCTGACGGTGAGAAAGCCATGCTGTGCGCGGAACAGCGTCATGCTCAGGTTGCCGAACAGGAAATATGCCTGCGCCATCGCCATATAGCTATGTTTGTCTGCGCTGGCGGCAAGGAAATACAACACAGCCGGCGGTCCCTGCATTCCGAACAGTCCGCCCATCACGCCAGACAGCGTGCCCATCGACAGCTGCACTGGCAGCGAGGGGTGAAGCTGCACCTTCTCGTTGAACAGGAGGAACCACAGGCTCGCCGCGATGAGTATGCCGCCCAGCAGCCGTTTCAGCAAAGCGTCGCCTGCCGTCGAGACGAAACAGACGGCGACGAACGACACAATGAGAAACGTGACGAGGATGGGCAGCAACCGCCGCCACATGATATGGCGCCAATGGCGTACGACAATGACGCACGACGTCACCATGGCCAGCAAGCCCGACAGCGTGGTGGCTTCGCCGTAGGAGGGCAACAGGAAAGGCAGCACCGTCATGATGAAGATGCCGAAGCCGAAGCCCGAGACGCGCTGCACGAAAGCCGCGCCGACGCATGAGAGTATGTAGATGAGTGTTGTCAACTTGCGGGCAGGACAGTGTGCGTCATCCTATAGCATCCATCGCCTGACGGAGGTCGGCGATAATGTCATCGACATTCTCTATACCTACAGAGAGGCGGACAAGGTCGGGCGCCACGCCTGCCTCACGCAGCTGCTCGTCTGACATCTGGCGGTGGGTGTGGCTCGCGGGGTGGAGCACACAGGTGCGCGCGTCTGCCACATGGGTGACGATGGAGATGAACTCAAGATGGTCCATGAAGGCTATGGCGTCTTCGCGGCTGCCCTTCAGACCGAAGGCGATGACGCCGCAGGTGCCGTCCGGCATGTATTTCTGAGCCAAAGAATGATATTTGTTTGACGGCAGGCCGGCATAGTTCACCCACCCGACACGGTCGTTCTGCTCAAGCCATTCCGCCACTCTCTGCGCATTGCTGCAATGCTGGCGCATACGGAGGGCGAGCGTCTCAAGTCCGAGGTTCAGCAAGAAAGAGTTCTGCGGAGCCGGTATAGAGCCGAGGTCGCGCATGAGCTGGCTGACAAGCTTTGTGCAATAAGCCATCTTGCCGAACGACGCGGTGTAGGTGATGCCATGATACGACTCGTCGGGAGTTGTCAGTCCGGGGAATTTCTCCTTGTACTCGTCCCACGGGAAATTGCCCGAATCAACCACCGCGCCGCCAACCTGCGATGCGTGGCCGTCCATATACTTCGTAGTGGAATGTGTGACGATGTCGCAGCCCCACTCAAAGGGACGGCAGTTGATTGGCGTGGCGAAGGTGTTGTCCACGATGAGGGGCACGCCGTGGCGATGCGCCATGCGCGCGAAGCGTTCGATGTCGAAGACATTGCCGCCGGGATTTGAGATTGTCTCGCCGAAGAAGCACTTGGTGTTTGGACGGAAAGCAGCCTCTATGCGCTCGTCGTCCCACTCCGGGTCAACGAACGTACACTCGATGCCGAGCTTCTTCATCGTCACGCCGAAGAGGTTGTATGTGCCGCCATAGATGGTGTTCGACGTGATGAAATGGTCGCCTGCGCCGCAGATGTTGAACACGGCGTAGAAGTTGGCAGCCTGACCGCTGCTTGTCAGCACTGCGCCGACACCGCCCTCCAACGCCGCGATCTTCTTCGCCACGGCATCGTTGGTGGGATTGGCGAGGCGGGTGTAGAAATATCCCTCGTCTTGCAGGTCGAAGAGACGCGCCATCTGGTCGCTCGTCTCATATTTGAACGTTGTGCTCTGATATATCGGCAGCTGCTGAGGCTCGCCTTTCTTCGCTTTCCATCCGCCATGGATGCAGATGGTCTCAAGATTCTTTTTCATTCTTTTCGGGTTTGATGATTTGTTTTGGGTTATGGTTGTTTAAGGGTATGGCAGGCAGGATGTGCGGCTGCAAAATTACACAAAATTTCGTAATTCGGCAACTGAAACGCCAGAAATATGCGATGCGGCAGAAAGGATTATGCGAGAGGGGACGGCTCGTAGTCGCGAATGCGCTGTTTGAAAGTCTCCGGCATGGGTATGGACTGCTGTGTCTTTGAATCGAACACGACCATGACGGTCTGGCACTCGCATTTCACCTCGTTGGTACGCACGTTGAGGGCGCGCTGCACAAGGGTGAAACTCTTGGTGCCGAGGCGCGTGACGGCAGTCTCGATGGCTATCTCGTCGGGATAGAAGACGGGGGCGAGGAAATCTGCCGTGATATGCGCGACGACGATGCTTATGCTGTCGAAGACGTGTTCTCCCACGACATCGATGAAATATTGGGTCTTGCCCATGTCGAAGAGAGAGAAATAGACTGAGTTGTTGACGTGCCCGAAGGTGTCAACATCCGAGAAACGGAGCTGCGCAGGCATCCGGTGACGGTATGTGATGTTGCTTTCGACTTTCATTGGATGATGGTTTTGGTGATGATGGTGTCTGTATCGCGGCGGCATGTGCCGCAGGCACTGAAGGTGGGTTCTATAAATGCCCACCGTCAAATTCATAGATATTTAAGGATAAACGTTTTGCCATCTTTTGGATTCTTTTTGGGCCAAATTGCAAGTCGTATCGGTCACGTAGCCCGCTACGCTCCACTCTCCAACTTTCAATTTGTCCTCAAAAACAATCTCAAAATCTGACAAAGCGCATTTATAGAACCCACCTGAAAAAAATCAAGCTGACAGCCTGTCGTCAACGGGTCGTCGTCTCTGTCGGGGCTTGTCAGCTTGTTTCGTTGTATGGGTTCCGCCGCACGGCATAATGCCTGATGCGACGGAGCGGTATGTTGTCGTGACGGGGCGTCAGCCGCGGCTCTCCTTGTCGTTCTCGCGTATCTCTACACGGCGTATCTTGCCGCTGATGGTCTTGGGCAGCACATCAACAAACTCGATGACACGGGGATATTTGTATGGCGCCGTCTCATGCTTCACATGGTTCTGCAGCTCTTTCACGAGAGCGTCGCCCGCCTTGGACTTCCACTCGTCGGCAAGGACGATGGTAGCCTTGACCAACTGGCCGCGAATCTCGTCCGGGACGGCTGTGATGGCACACTCTACAACGGCGGGATGCGTCATGAGGGCGGATTCTACTTCGAACGGGCCCACACGATAGCCAGAGGTCTTTATGACATCGTCTGAGCGCGAGACGAACCACAGGTATCCGTCTTCGTCGTAATACACGATGTCGTCGGTATAGTACAATCCGTTCTGTATGCGCTTCTCTGTCATCTCGTCGTTGCGGTAGTAGCCCTTGAACAGCCCGAGCGGGCGCTTCTCGCCGACGCGTATGACGAGTTCGCCGTGCTCCATGGGTTTCACGCGCTGCTGGCGCTCGTCAACGATGTCGATGTCATACTGCGGGTTCCTGACACCCATGGCACCGGGTTTCGGCTTCACCCACGGATATGTCCCGACAACGAGTGTCGTCTCCGTCTGTCCGTATGATTCGTAGATTGTGATGCCTGTCTTCTCTTTCCATTCGTCAAAGACGTTAGGGTTCAGCGCCTCACCTGCCGTGGTGCAGTATTCGAGCGAAGAGAGGTTGTATTTCGAGAGGTCTTCGCGGATAAGGAAGCGGTAAATAGTGGGCGGCGCGCAGAAAGACGTGATGCGGAACTTTGCGATGGTCTCCAAGAGCTTTGCAGGTTTGAAACTGCCTTCGTAGTCGTAGATGAAAACGGTGGCACCGCACAGCATCTGCCCGTAGAACTTGCCCCACACCGCCTTGCCCCAGCCGGTGTCGGCGAGTGTGAGATGCAAGGAGCCTTCGTGAAGGTTGTGCCAGAATTTAGCCGTGATGATGTGTGCGAGAGGATATGAATAGTCGTGCATCACCATCTTCGGCTCGCCTGTGGTGCCGCTGGTGAAATAGAGCAGGAAGTTGTCTGTAATCTTGTTGCGCTTCGGAGCGACAAACTCGCCTGCCTCGTTGATGCCGCGCCAGAAGTCGTACCAGCCGTTGGGGACGGACGGGCCGATGGAGATGCAGTGGCGGAGCATGGGCGAGAAACGGTGCGCACGGTTGACATGGGCTATGATATCATCGTCGCCGCAGGCAATGATGCCGCTGATGCCTGCCATGTGGCAACGGTACAGGATGTCCTTAGAGGTCAGCATGTGCGTGGCGGGAATGGCGACGGCACCTATCTTGTGAAGAGCCACCATGGCATACCACCACTCAAGACGGCGTTTCAGAATGAGCATCACGCGGTCGCCGCGCTCGATGCCTATCTCTTGAAAGAAGGAGGCACACTGGTCGGTGATGCGTTTGAACTCGCCGTAGGTGAGGTATTTCACGTCGCCGTGGTCGTTTGCCCACAATATGGCTTCTTTGTCGGGGGTCTCGGTTGCATAGCGGTCGATCACATCATAGCCGAAATTGAAATCATCGGGCACATCGACCTTGAAATTCTGGAGAAAGTCTTCGTACGACTCGAACTCCGTTTTTTTGAGAAATCTGCTGATCATTGGTGTGTGAGAAAATATGCCGGCATAGTCATCCTGACTGTAAAGGGGGATACAGCATGCTGGTTGTTCGGTTCTTTTTTGGTGAGATTATCTGGATTTTGATTGTATTGCGGATTATGAAGAATGTTATGGATAATGTCCCATACGTCACAAATTGTGCTCTAAAAGCATTACAAAGTTACGGTTTTTATCATTGACATTAAGAATAAATTAACATTGTTTTGCTTACAAAGCGCAAATAAAAAACATTTCTGCACACACATATTGTCATGTGTGCAACGATTTCGGTGCAATGCGCAAATTATTGAAAATCAAAACCCAAAGCTCTTCTTTGGTTTCAAATGTCAACAAAAAGCAGGGGCGGATTGACAGGTTGAAAGCATAAAAAAAAGCATCACTCAGTCGTGATGCTCATTTGTGGCGTGCCTTTGCGCACCGAAAGTGTTGCGTTCCCAGAAGACACCGTCTGCATATCCCTGTATGGAAGTGTCTTGCTCGGCATTCTGCAGACGCTTCACTGCCCACCGGCAGTAGTCGCGGTTGATTTCAATGCCACAGAAATGCCTGCCAAGCTTGCGTGCCACAACAGCTGCGGTGCCGCTGCCGAGGAAGGGGTCGAGTATGCGCTGCTGCTCTGCAGAAGATGCGAGGATGAGCTTGGCGTACAGCTTCTCCGGCTTCTGGGTGGGATGATCGGTATTCTCCGGCATCGACCAGAAAGGAATGCTGATGTCGTCCCAGAAGTTTGAAGGACAGGTGAGACGGAAATGTCCGCCAGGCGTTTCCTCCCAGTCTTTAGGCTTCCCGTTCTCGCGATAGGGCGCGAGGACACGCCGGCGCATCTTCACCGCATCGACATCGAAATGGTAGTCACGGGGATTCTTCACCGCAAACCATATATCCTCCATCGAGTTCTTCCAGTTGGCACGCGCGCCACGCCCTTTCTCGCGCTGCCATGTGATGCGGTTGAGAATGGTGAGACGCTCTTCGATGACACGCTGCATGGACGACGAGCAACGCCAGTCGCCGCACATATAGAGGCTGCCGTCTGGTTTCAGCTTGTCGCAAAGGGGATGGAACCAGCTGCGGAGATAATCCTCATAGTCGGCTGAAGACATATTTCGGAAATGCAGGCCGTGAAACTCGCGCTGGAGATTGTAAGGGGGATCGACAATGACAAGGTCGAAATAGTTGTCGGGAATGAGCGGCAGACACTCCGTGACATCACCATTGACGATGATGTCATCACAGAAAGAGGCTGGCAGGCTGTCAGGGGAGACAATCTGACGGTCGAGAAACGGCAGCTCAGATTCTGTAAGGGTGAGCGTCTTGTTGCGCTTCGCACGCACGGGGTCCTTCGTTGTCATATCGATTACAAAAGTAACCATTTCTCGCGAAATATGCAAAAAGCCGGCAAAAAAAATTGCCGCGGAGACGAAAAATCTTTGCAAGAAAGAAAAAAAATGCTTAACTTTGCAACTGCTTACTTGTTAGGTCTTTATATCCGGACAGCATTCACGGCACACAAAGGCATCTATGCAAAACGACAAAACAAATTTGACATGACGAAAGAAAGAATACTGGCGGCTGCCTTGCCGCTGATGATGGCAGTGCACATGCCTGCCACAGCACAGAAATATGTAATGAAATCCGCCTCGCGCGAACATATTATTATAGACAGCAGATATGGAAGCACGAAAGAGGCGGAGACTTTCGTGAAGCCATACAAGAACACCGTCGATTCGGTGATGGCACCGCTTGTGGGCTACAGCGCAAGATACATGAAGGCTCACAGGCCAGAGAGCGAACTGTCGAACCTGCTCGCAGACATCATGGTGTGGGGAGGGAAGATGTATGACGAGAAGCCGGACATCGGGCTGTACAACATGGGCGGCATACGCGCTGCCCTGCCCAAGGGAAGGGTGACATTCGGAGACATCAACGACATCGCGCCTTTCGAGAACAAGATATGCTTCCTCACACTGAACGGCGAACAGCTGACAACACTCTTCAGACAGATAGGAAGAACTTTCGGGGCGGGGCTGTCGCACGGCGTAGAAGCGGTGTATGAAAAAGACAGCCTTGTCTCGCTGCGCCTGAACGGAGAAGAGATAGACCCGGAACGTGGCTACCGCATTGCGACGATTGACTATCTCATACAAGGCAACGACGGCTTCAAGGAGCTGCGCAACGGCTCAGACATGAATATCCCTAAAACTGAGCAGGACAACACAAGATACATCATATCTGCCTATTTCAAAGAGAAAATGGCGGAGGGGAAAGAGGTGGATTCATGCATCGAGGGACGCATGGTGTGCAAAGAATGACGCCTCGCCCCGCGAAACACAGCACACAAACATACATAACACAGAAAACAAAGACTGCACCATAAACATGAGACACATTATACTATATATAACAACATTCCTGGTTGCCGTCGCCGCTGACGCACAGACGGAGAAGAAACTCGTCATCTTCCACACAAACGACACACACTCGTGCATCATGCCGATGAACGAGAACCTTGCCGACACCGCCGTAGCCGGAAGGGGCGGCTTCCTCAGACGCATCGCCATGCTGGAAGAAGAAAGGAAGAAACACCCCGACATGATGTATTTCGATTCAGGAGATTTCTCGCAAGGCTCGGCTTACTACACCATGTACAAAGGCGAGGTGGAAATGGGACTGATGAACATGATGGGCATCACGGCAGCTACAATAGGCAACCACGAATGGGACTACGGCATAGAGCAACTGGCGAAAAACATAAAGATGGCGAATTTCCCTGTCGTATGTACTAACTGCGACTTCACGGACACGCCGCTCGAGAAACTCGTGAAACCTTATATCATAATAAAACGTGACGACGTGAAAATAGGAGTCATAGGCGTGACGACACAACTTGAGGGACTTGTCGATAAGAAGAACTATCAGAATGCAAAGTATCTCGACCCCGTAGAATGCGCGAGAAAGACGGCTGAGATGCTGAAAGAAAAGAAGAAATGCGACATCATTGTCTGCATATCGCATCTCGGATGGAGCGAGAAGGGAGACATTGAGCTCATCAAAAACACACGACACATCGACATCGTGCTCGGAGGCCACTCACACAGCAAATTCAAAGATCTGAAATATGTGGAAGACATGGACGGCAAAGCTGTAGCCGTCGATCAGAACGGAAAAGGCGGAGTGAACGTCAGCAAGATTACCGTAACGCTCGAAAAGAAATGACGACGCTCCGCCTGCACTACTCGAAATAGAACGAGAGGCATACCATCTTCGAACGGGTGCGGTCGGCAGAACATGCGTAGGGCAGCATCTCAGGCGACTTCAGGCGCGAGGCGTGACCCTTGTCAAGACTGTTTGTCAAGCCATACATGAACTTCAGCTCCGGACGGAGCTTGAAGAACGGGAGATAGAAATCACATCCCACACCGACAGAAGCGAAGATGTCAGACTTGTTCAGACGGAGATAGTCGTTGTCACGGCTGGTGAGATTCAACACCGGAGTGACACCGGCGACGACATACGGGCGATGGTTGTTGAAGCGTTTCGCCGCGAATATCACGTCAGCAACGCATCCGACATACACCGACTTCAAGTTCTGGCGCGCCTCTGTGGGCAGCCCCTCGTCTGTCAGCTTTTTATGGTTGAGAAACGTGAGATGGCGAGTGCCGAAATACATCGTAGGAGCAAGGCGCAACGCGAAATGCGTAGAGAGACGCAACTCGCCGAGCACGCCCACCTGAAAACCGGGGTCCCAGCGGTCCTGATCGACTGTCACAAGCGATTCGTACGAATTTCCCTCTGCGTCAGTGAGCGTCACAGGACCTATATTGTTAAGTTCCAAATCCTGAAGATGAGCGCCGACGACAACACCGAAATGGAAGACGCGGAGGTCGGTGTAAGGGCGGTTCTCAACCTTACGCTCTTGAGAGGATGCGCTGATGCAATGCAGAAAAAGCGCCACACACATCATCATGCCTGCCGACATGCTGCACATGCGGCGACAGAAACGCATGGACAGCGAGACAAGACGGATATTCTGATGTAGGAAAAGATAATGTTTCATGCTATGTGGTCGCCGCAGAAGATATGCGGAACGGTTTCGTGTGACATATTTTTTAATCTTGAATAAATAACGCACGGCAACCGCGAATATTGCACAGACCACAAACGAAATTAAGCACGCCGGGCAAAGAACAACGAAAGACACGCCGAGAAAGGCATCATCACAACATATTACGAGAAGATTTCTGACTGTTAAGAAACGTTCAACGAAACTGTGTAATAGTTAAAATCAGAAAAAAGCACTAATCATTTTTAGGTATTTCGAATATTCTTGTTAACTTTGCACTGACAACAATGATGCTCTGAAAAAAGCCGTTCTGCAAGCAGGACAATATGCCGGAGACAACACACGGCAAGCGGCAGACACAGACATCATGACACGACAGACTATCGAAAACATTATTAACCCATAAACAAAATCTAAAGAACAATGGCTTA
>CALZMB010000030.1 GCA_945788485.1 uncultured bacterium
GGCTTTTCACTTCGCCGCACCTTGTCACGTTCAGGGAGCGAATCCGGGTGAATGGTGAGATGATAAGTGAAAGCTATGTCATAGATTGGGTGGAGCGGAACAGGGACTTCTTCAACTCCCTCTCTCCCTCGTTCTTTGAAATAACCACAGCCATGGCTTTTGAGTATTTCAGAGACGCTGCTGTCGATGTGGCAGTGATAGAGGTGGGGCTTGGCGGAAGACTTGATTGCACCAATATTATCACTCCGATACTCTCTGTGATAACAAACATATCGTTTGACCATACACAGTTTCTCGGCAACACCCTGCCTCTCATTGCGGCAGAGAAGGGCGGCATCATCAAGGAAGGCGTACCCGTTGTCGTGGGAGAAGCGGATGACGAGACACGCCCCGTCTTTGAACGGATAGCGGCAGAGCGACACGCACCGCTCATCTTCGCAGAAGACAAACGCCCTGTGCTTGACGTGGATTATGAACTCAAGGGCGACTATCAGCGACAGAACCTCAATACAGTGCTGTCATGCCTCCTGCCTCTTGCCCGTGCCCTGAAAAGCCGTGGCTGCAAAATAGAAAACGCGACAAATGTTGTACGCCGCGCATTGGAGAACGTATGCCGAATCACGGGGCTCCAGGGGCGGTGGCAGACTTTGTCCGAACGTCCCCTTGTGATTTGCGACACTGGACACAATGTGGCGGCATGGAAGTATCTGTCAGGACAGATTGCTGCAACAGAGTGTGACGGAACTCTGAGGATGGTCTTCGGTATGGTGGACGACAAGGACATCGACACCGTGACACGTATGTTGCCGCGCAATGCGACATACTATTTCACACAAGCCTCGACACACAGGGCCATTCCTTCAGGCAAGGTCATGGAGAAGGCGGTGGCACATGGGCTGAACGGTACTTGTTATGACTGCGTAGAGGAGGCTTATCGCGCAGCACTTGAAGCGTCTGGCGACGACGACTTCATATTCGTGGGAGGGTCGAGCTATGTAGTGGCAGACCTGTTGAGATATTTGAATGGAGAACCGGCAGAATGAGATTCTGACTGAACACCCTGGGCGTGTATGTCGCTTTCGGGGCATACGGATGAATGATGCGCTTTGCGGAACATAGGGCAGCTGTCACGTCTTGTGTGACCAGAGCACCTTACCGGAGATGCCGCCGGAAGATGCTCGAGATGCTCCTTGGCGTTACGTGCCAGACAGACAGGTGAGGATGGCGGATATGAAAAAAGGAGACAAAAACCATCGTCTGGCTTTTGTCTCCTTTTAGGTTGTAGTATTCTATTGTCTTTACTTGTCGGAGTGTAGGGTGGATTCTACAGCCCGAGGCTACAGTCTGGTGTGGCGGTTTTGTGTATGGTATGTGTCAGACTGCCGTTGCAGAAGGCTTGAATGTCTGTCTGTCAGTAGTCGCACTCCTCTTTCATGTCTATGAACTGTCCTTTGCTGTCGTAGAATTCGTATTGCAGGAAAGCGAGTTTCTGTGATTCGATGATTCGAAGCCCGAGGCTGTATCTTACCTGCCATCTGCGTTTCAGGCTCCAGAATCCTTTGTTGATATATGCCGCCACGTAGGGGTGCAGGTGCAGGGTGAAGCGTTTCTCTCCCACTTTGTTCACGAGATAGTCTATCTTGTGCTCGAGTTGTTCGGTGAAGAGGATGCTTGATTTTATTGTTCCTTTGCCGAAACATGTGGGGCATACTTCTTCAACATTGACATCCATGGCAGGCCGCACGCGCTGTCGGGTGATCTGCATCAGTCCGAACTTTGACAGTGGCAGGATGTTGTGCCGTGCGCGGTCGTGCTGCATGTTACGGCACATGCGCTCGTAGAGTTGCTGTCTGTCTTCTGCAAGGTGCATGTCGATGAAATCGACGATGATTATTCCTCCCATGTCGCGCAGGCGAAGCTGCCGTGCCAGTTCGTCTGCTGCCCCAAGGTTGACGTCGAGCGCATTCTGCTCCTGTCCGTTTTCGGAGCGTGTGCGGTTGCCGCTGTTGACATCCACGACGTGCATGGCTTCGGTATGTTCGATGATGAGGTATGCGCCGTGTCTGTAGTTGACGGTCTTCCCGAATCCGGACTTCAGCTGTTTTGTCACGTTGAAGTTGTCGAAGATGGGTGTCTTACCGTCGTACATCTTCACGATGCTTGTCTTTGATGGTGCGATGAGGCTGATGTAGTCCTTTATCTCGTTATATACATCGTTGTCGTTGACATAGATGGCAGAGTAGGTGGGGTTGAAGAGGTCGCGCAGCAATGCAACAGCCCTTCCGGTCTCTTCATACACCAGCTGCGGGCGTTTCTGCGTCTTCTGGACTTTCTGTATGACATCTTCCCATCGTTTCATGAGAACGGAGAGCTCGTTGCGCAACTCTTCTCCGTCGCATCCTTCGGCTACAGTCCTGACGATGATGCCTACGTTTTTCGGTTTGACGCTTTGTACTATTTGCTTCAGGCGTGTTCTCTCTTCTCCGCTTTTTATTTTTGACGAGACGGAGACTTTGTCATGGAACGGCATCAGGACGAGGAATCTGCCTGCGAAGGATATCTCTCCTGTCAGCCGCGGCCCTTTTGTAGATATCGGCTCTTTCACTATCTGCACGAGCACCTCGTCGTCTTTTGCCAGCGTCTGTGCGATGCTGCCGTCTTTCTTTATGTCGGGCAGGCGTTGTGCCTTGTCGAATGGGAAGAGTTTCTTACGGTCGCTCTGCACCTGTTTCAGGTATTTGGCATAGCTCTGGTATTGGTTTCCCAGGTCGAGATAGTGTAGGAATGCGTCCCGCTCGTACCCCACATCAACGAAAGAGGCATTAAGTCCGGGCATCACTTTGCGTACCTTTGCCATATAGACGTTTCCTACGGCAAAGGAAGCTGAACGGGGCTCGGTCTGGTATTCCACAAGACTTTTGTCCTCAAGCAATGCGATGGATATCTCTTTCTCCTTTACGTCGATGATAAGTTCGCTTGTCATATTGTCGTTGCTGTTGTTGTTTTGATGTGAGTTCGTAGGGATTGAATGTTCTGTGTGGATAAGACAAAGGGTATGTCGTCAAGGCTCATGTCGCTTGTAGGGACAGGAACATCTTGTTGACATACCCCTCAGCCGTAAAGACTGGTGAGCCAAGTGTTGTAGTGAATGCTTCGCCGTGGTGTCTTTCTGTCTGTCGAGGCTGACGATTCAGTCTCCGTTGTCTTGTCAGAAAGTGCGGCTCTGCATGTTACTTGCTCTTATGTCTGTTCTTACGGAGTCTCTTTTTACGCTTATGAGTAGCCATCTTGTGGCCCTTTTTCTTTTTACCGTTTGGCATAATGTGTTAAGTTTTAAATGGTTAATATATTTTTCCGTCTAATAATCTTGTTTGCCGTCGATGCGGTGGCGTATGTCTTTTCTGCCCGCAGCCGTACCTCGAATGTTGTATGGCTCTTTTTTTGCGGTTCTGGCTGTTTAGTCTTCTGCTGTCACTTCTTCTCCCTTCATCATCTGCAGGAAGCTTTTTGCCGGCTTGAATGCAGGTATGTCGTGGGCAGGGATTGTGATGGTAGTGTTCTTTGAGATGTTACGTGCTGTCTTTGCCGCACGCTGTTTCACATTGAAACTGCCGAAGCCGCGGAGATAGATATTCTCGCGTTTGTTAACCATATTTGACTTCACGACTTCCATGAAAGCCTCAATGGCAATAGTGGCGTCTTTGCGTGCTATACCTGTCTTGTCAACAATCTCGTTTATGATATCTGCTTTTGTCATTTTGTTTGTATGTATTTTTGTTGTGTTACTCAATTCTGTGTATTCAGCATAGACACAACTCGCCAGCCTTTTTGCGTGCTGCGTCGTGCTTGCAAATTGTGTCGCACAATCACCGTCATCAGACGTCGGTGCATGTTCCTTGTTGTTTTGCCGTGCAAAGTTACAAGTTTTTTGTCGGATAATGAAATATATTTATGTTTTTTTTTCTATATCGTTGATTTTTATTGACTTTTATTGCCAATATCAGTTTTTTTTACTACTTTTGCAGGCGAGATTGTATTATTTTCGGTTGACGGGATGATTACATTTTACACAGACACATTATATATATATTAGTTGACGGGTTGGCATTCTTGTTTAGTGTCAGCCAGAAGAAATCAAGCAGAAATTTATGAAACAGACCAAGATTGTAGCATCAATCAGCGACCGCCGCTGTTCAGTAGAGTTTATTGACAGTCTGTACAAGGCTGGCGTGAATGTTATCCGTATGAATACGGCTCACGCCACTCCCGACGGGCTGCGTACCATCATACGTAACACTCGTGCCGTATCTCCGGATCTGGGCATATTGATAGACACGAAGGGACCGGAGGTGCGTTCTACTTCAGTGGAGAGCCCTATCCAATATCATACGGGCGAGCATCTCACCATTGTTGGCAAGCCGGGATGTCCGACGACACACGATGTCATCTGCCTCTCGTACGAGAATATCGCACAGGACGTGAAGTGTGGAGATGATATCCTTTTTGATGACGGTGCGCTCGACATGAAGGTTGTGAGCGTAAAAGGTGACAACATCGAGGTGGAGGTGATGAACGACGGGACACTCGGTGCGAACAAGAGTGTAAATGTCCCTGGCGAGCACATCGAGCTGCCGGCTCTGACAGAGCGCGACCGTAACAATATTCTGCTTGCCATCGAGGAGAACATTGATTTCATCGCCCACTCGTTTGTGAGAAGTGCGGCTGACGTGAAGGCTGTCCAGGATATTCTCGACGCTCACGGCTCGGACATAAAGATTATTTCCAAGATAGAGAATCAGGAGGGTGTTGACAATATCGACGAAATCATTGAGGCAAGCTATGGCATCATGATAGCTCGTGGCGACCTCGGCATCGAGGTGCCGCTTGAAAGCATACCGTCCATCCAGCGTCAGATTACGCGTAAGTGTATCAAGGCAAAGAAGCCTGTCATCGTTGCCACCCAGATGTTGCATACGATGATTGAGAATCCCCGTCCGACACGTGCCGAGGTCTCAGACATCGCCACTGCCATATACACACGCACCGATGCTGTCATGCTGTCTGGCGAGACTGCCAGCGGCAAATATCCGTTGGAGGCTGTAGCGACGATGGCTTCAATCGCCAAGCGTGTGGAGCATGACATACACAATTCCTCTGTCGGCAAGGTGTCGATGCAGGAGATGATTGACACTGCCGACTATCTTTCAAACTGTGCCATCGACGCCATCGAGAAACTCAATGTGCGTGCCATCATCACCGACTGCAAGACGGGCAGCACGGCGCGCAAGTTGTCGAGCTATCGAGGCTCGATTCCTGTCATCGCCGTTTGTTTCAATCCGAAGGTTCACCGCGAGCTGTCGCTCAGCTATGGCATTGCCGCCATCTCTGTGCCAGAGGATTACAATCCGAAGCAGCAGTTTGTAGAAGCGGTGAAAGAGCTTCTCTACCGCCATGAGCTGACGCAGGACGACAGGGTTGTGTATCTCAGCGGTTCGTTTGCTGAGGGCGGTTATTCTTCTATCCTGCAGATTATGAGGGTGAAGGATATCCTTCTCGGCAATTCTGTAACACCTCCAAAGTCTGTCTGACACTGCCTCTGACACTCTCCCGCCGCCTGCTTACTGTCTTCGGTGCGCTTCTGTACCGTGTCTGCAGGGAGGACGGCGGCGTTGTCTGCCGGTTGGGAAATCTGTCCGGCAAAAAAAGGAAATCAGCAACACCGGCCGCGTCATGTACGCCGTGCCAGTGTTGCTGATTCTTTTTATGGATGTCTGGATTTGCCGGAGGTGCGGGGTGTCATTCTCCCGCTTCTGCCTGTACGACGTTCACCACGTAGTCTCCGACTTTCTCACACTCTGCGATGAAATCGTTGAAGAATGTGCCGAGGTGATAGCTGTACTTGCCTGAGTTGACGGCTTCGAGATTGCTCGTCCTGCAAAGTGATCGCAGCTGGTTGATGTTCTCTTCAATCTGATAGCTCTTTGAGAGGTCGATGCGTATGTGTTCCGGTCCGGTCAGAATGGCGTACATCTCGTTGAGGGCGATATCAGTGAGGTCGAGCATCTGGTTGATTGATGTCGATTGTGCTTCGGTGAAGGCGTCGTTCTCGTATTTGCGCTTGCGTTTGATGGTCCGTGCAAGATGGTACATCGAGTCTCCGATGCTCTCCAGTTCGTCAACCTCCCTGAGCATGCGTGTGATGTGGTTTTTCGAGTAGGCCGAAAGGCGTCCTTCGCTCACTTGTCTGAGATATTCTGCTATCTCCACCTCCATGTTGTCGGTGATTTGCTCGTAGTGTTCGATGCGTTTGAATTCCTTCTCGAAATCCTCGTTCTTCTCAGCCTTCAGTGCGCGTCTCACCATTCCGAGCATGGCATGGCATCTTTCAGCCATGACACCGACTTCGTTGCGTGCCTGCCAGATGGAGAGCTCTGCCGTGGAGAGCAGTCCTCCGGAGATATAGCGCAGGCGCACTTCCTGGTCTTCCTCGTCTTTCTGGGGCAGTGCCCAGCATACGAATTTCTCTATCTGTTTCACGAAACCGATGAGCAGGAGTGTGTTGAAGATGTTGAACATCGTGTGGAAGGCAGAGAGCTGCATGAGTTGGCTGTCGCCGGCTTTCATGAATGTAGCGACAATCCATCGCACGATGTCGCAGAAGGGATAGAACATTACGAGTACGACAATGACGCCGAAAACGTTGAAGAACATGTGTGCGAGTGCCGCCCGTCGGGCTTGTGTGCCGGCTGTCAGCGATGCCATGACGGCCGTTATTGTCGTGCCGATGTTCTGTCCCATGGCGAGTGCTGCCGCGAGTTCGAGGCTGAAGCCGGGTATCTTCATGTCGAAGAGCATGAGCGTGATGGCCATCGTGGCTGCGGAGGCCTGTACGAGCATAGTGACGAGGGCTCCGACGAGCACGAAGAGGATGACGGTGAAGAATCCTCCGTCGGCCAGCTGTGCCAGCATCGTGGCCACCATGCCGCCGATGTTAAGGTCGTTGGCAGATTGCTGCAGATAAGACAGACCCATAAAGAGGAATGCGAATCCGAAGATGAATTCTCCGATGCTCTTGCGTCTTGAATCTCCGCTGAAGAAGAGGGGGATGCCTATAGCGACCAGAGGCAGGGCCAATGCGGCAATGTTGACTTTGAATCCGACAATCGAGATAATCCATGCCGTGACGGTGGTGCCGACGTTTGCACCCATAATGACGCCGATAGATTGTGACAATGTCATCAAGCCGGCGTTGACAAAACTTACTACCATCACTGTCGTTGCGCTCGACGACTGTATGAGGGCTGTTACAAAAATTCCCGTGAGCACGCCCATCACACGGTTTTTGGTCATGGCGGCGAGCACGGAGCGAAGCCTGTCGCCTGCAAATTTCTCCAGACCCTCGCTCATGGTCTTCATGCCGAAGAGGAAGAGACCGAGAGAGCCTATCAGAGAAAGCAGATTGATAAGTATTTCCATCTGGTTTTGTAGGTGTATTTGAAAAACTTTTGCAAAAATACTACATAATTATGTTTTTTTTGTTATATCGATGTTAAAAGTTGTTACGAATACTAATTTTCTTTACCTATGCTTACTTTAGTTATGATTATTCGGAGTAACTTTGCACTCGAAAAAAGAGCATACTTTTAAAAACGACTATGATGCGGCTTTGTGTCGCACGGCTGTGTTTTACCCATTGCCGCTCAAAAGATTCCGAGAGACGGGGACTGTCTCTTGTCCCTGCCGCAGCCCGTCTGGACCGGCTGGGGTGGAGGCTGGAAAATGAGGACGGCGAAGCACAGGGATATAATTCTTTTGTTTTTCAGTTACATGAAATTAGCTGTGGCTGCACCGTAAATCCGTAGCACGCGCTATTTTCGCAATAATGTTTTCTTGTTTTTCAGAGATGAAGAAATCTGTTTCTGAATTGCTGGGCCGGAAGGGTGTGCTCCCCGTGAGTATGCTCACAGCGTATGACTATCACACTGCGCGTGTCATCGACGAGGCCGGCATAGATATGATACTTGTAGGCGATTCGTTGGGCAATGTCATGTTGGGATACGAGAACACGCTTGCCGTCACTGTCGAGGATATGATACATCATGGCAAGGCGGTCTGCCGCGGTGCGAAAGACGCGTTTGTCGTCATCGACATGCCTTTCATGTCATATCAGACATCTGTCCGCGATGCTGTCGCCAATGCAGGCAGGATAATGAAGGAGACGAACTGTCAGGCGGTGAAGCTCGAGGGCGGCGCTGATTATGCCGACCGTATCAGGGCTATCGTAAGTGCGGGCATCCCCGTCGTGGCGCACATCGGACTGACGCCGCAGTCGTTCAATGTGCTGGGCGGCTACAGGGTGCAGGGCAAGACCGCTGACAGTGCGCGCCGTCTCGTCGCCGATGCCGATGCCGTGGCAGAAGCCGGGGCGTTCGCCGTCACGTTGGAGTGTGTGCCGGAGCCCGTGGCGAAGGTGATTACTGGGCGGATTGCACCGCTGACGATAGGAATCGGTGCAGGGCGGTACTGCGACGGACAGGTGCTTGTCTATCAGGACATGCTGGGCTACACCGGCGGCTTCACGCCGAAATTTGTGAAACGCTACGCCAATCTGCACGACACAATGCTTGAGGCGTTCAGACAGTACAAGAGCGAGTGTGAGCAGCGTGTCTTCCCCGGTGACCCTTATGTCTTCACTGCCGGCGACGATGTGCTTGACGCATTGTATTGAACGAGTCTGCTAAAAACAAACCATACATATTTAAAATATATGCAAGTAGTAAAAACCGTAAAAGAGGTAAGAGATATAGTGTCGGGCTGGAAGCGCGAAGGCCTTTCCGTCGGTCTTGTCCCGACGATGGGCTATCTTCACGAGGGGCACCGCAGCCTTATAGAGCGGTCGGTGTCAGAGAACGACCGCACTGTGGTGTCGGTTTTTGTCAATCCCATACAGTTCGGCCCGTCAGAAGACTTGGAGGCTTATCCGCGCGACATTCAGCGTGACATGTCTGTTGTAGAGGGTGCCGGCGGCGACCTCATCTTCCACCCGGAGCCTTCGGAGATGTATCCCGGGCATTTCACATCCTTTATTGATACAGCTGAGACAACCGAATTGCTTTGCGGCGCGGTGCGTCCCGGACATTTCCGCGGCGTATGCACCGTAGTGGGCAAACTGTTCAACATCGTGATGCCGGGGCGTGCTTATTTCGGACAGAAAGATGCCCAGCAGCTCGCCACGATACGCCGTTTCGTCCGCGACCTGAATTTCAATGTGCAGATTGTGGCGTGCCCCATCGTCAGGGAAAGCGACGGCCTGGCGAAGTCCAGCCGCAACACCTATCTCAGTGCCGATGAGCGGCAGGCGGCGCTCGTGCTCTCTCAAAGCCTGCAAAAGGGCAAGGCGCTCATTGATGCGGGAGAGCGCGACGCAGAGGTTGTGAAGGCAGCCATACGCGCCTGTCTCCTCACCCAGCCTCTTGCTCGCATCGACTATGTAGAGGTTGTGGATTTCGAGAACATCCAGCGTGTCAGCCGCATTTCCGGCTCGACACTTGTCGCCATCGCTGTCTATATAGGCAAGACACGTCTGATAGACAATTTCATAGTGGATGTTCACTAACCGCTTAAACTACAGGGTATGGAAATAACAATGCTAAAGTCGAAGATCCATCGTGCCGTGGTTACACAGGCAGACCTGGATTATGTCGGCAGCGTGACAATAGACACCAGTCTGCTTGAAGAAGCCGGCATCCTTGAATACGAGAAGGTGCAGATAGTTGACATTGACAACGGCAACCGTTTCGAGACCTATACTATAGCCGGCGAGCGAGGCTCTGGCATCGTCTGTCTCAACGGCGCGGCGGCACGATGTGTCGAGGTGGGCGACAAGGTGATTATCATGGCATACGCCTCCATGACGCCCGACGAGGCGCACACTCACGTGCCGACAGTATTGTTTGTCGATGGAGCGAACCGTCTCGTCCGCAAAGCGTCGTACGAGAAGCACGGCCTGCTCTGCGACCAGTAGCCCTTTTCCCTTCAACCAGACCGTTCATCCCAACCCAACCGTACATCCCTATGCTGACCGGAAAGACAATCGTCGTAGGCGTGACAGGCAGCATCGCTGCCTACAAGACGGCAAACCTCGTCTCCATGCTGGTGAAGCGGCATGCCGACGTGCATGTGATAATGACCCGCAACGCCTGCAATTTCATCACCCCCACGACATTTGAGACCCTCACCAACCATAAGTGCCTTGTAGATACGTTCGACCGCAACTTCGAGTTCCATGTAGAGCATGTCGCTCTTGCCAAGCGTGCCGACCTTTTCATCATCGCGCCCGCCACGGCCAATGTGATAGGCAAACTTGCTTCGGGCATCTGCGACGATATGCTCACGACGACGGTCTTTGCCGCAAAGGCGCCGCGCCTGCTCGCTCCGGCGATGAACACTGCGATGTGGGAGAACCCGATTCTTCAGGACAACCTGCAGAAATTGCGGCATTATGGATACCGCCTCATCCAGCCCGCTTCAGGCCGCCTTGCCTGTGGAGATACAGGCTGTGGCAAGATGCCGTCAGAAGAACTCCTGATGCAGCATGTCATGCTGGCTGTCGCCTGTGAGAAAGACATGGCAGGCAAGCGTGTCCTTGTCACGGCGGGCCCTACCTGCGAGGACATCGACCCCGTACGCTATATCACCAACCGTTCGTCGGGCAAGATGGGCTATGCCGTTGCCAAGATGGCTGTGATGCGTGGAGCCGAGGTGACATTGGTTTCCGGCCCTGTCGATGTCGAGCCTTTCGTCAACATCTCCGTCGTGCCGGTAAGGAGCGCCGCCCAGATGTTCGATGCTGTCACCGCAGCTGCTCCGGGTCACGACATCATCGTGATGTGCAGCGCCGTGGCGGACTATACTCCTCTTAACTGTTCCGGCCATAAGCTGAAGAAAAGTGATGCCGACCTCTCCATCCCTCTCCGGCGCACGAAAGACATTCTCAAGCATCTTGGAGAACACAAGAGGGTGGGGCAGACCCTTGTGGGTTTCTCTATGGAGACTGAAAACCTCATAGAGAATTCGAGAAAGAAGCTGCTGACGAAGGGCGCGGACATCATCTGTGCAAACTCTCTCAACAGCTCACTGACGGGCTTCGCTGTCGATACGAACAAGGTGACGCTCATCACACGCGACGAGGTGAGCGAACTGCCCTTGTGCGCGAAAGAGGAGACGGCAGACATGATTCTCACTTATATCCTCGGATACGGGGCGAAAGCGTAGGACGCTGACCGCCACTGTTTTCTCCACCCGCTTACCACCTTTGAACAGAAGTATGTATCTTGTAATTGATATAGGCAATTCAACCGTTGTCTGCGCTTTGGCAGAAGATGACGGCTCGATAGTGACGACATGGAGGTTCAAGACGGCAAAGGATGCTGCCGCAGCATATTTCGTGAAGAATATTTCAGAAGGCCTGTCGCAGGTAGCAGCCGGCAGGACGGAGTTCCGTCATGTTGTAGTGTCGTCTGTCGTCCCCGAGCTTGACGCTATTCTGTCAGCTGCTGTCGAAGAGGTGTGCGGAGAGCTGCCGCATTTCTTCACTCACGCCGACGCTTCAGACATCATGCCTCTCGATGTCGAGTCTCCGCAGAAAGTGGGCAACGACCGTGTCGCCGACGCATTAGGTGTCGTCGCCTGCTACAAGCTGCCTGCCATCGTCTTCGATATGGGCACGGCAACCACTGTCGGCGTGATAGATGCCGGCGGCGTGTTCAAAGGCGGCATGATCATCCCAGGCGTGAAGACCTCTCTCAATGCGCTGAGCCGGCGCGCCTCGCAACTGCCTGTAATCAATGTGGAGAAGCCGTGCGAGCTGATAGGCCGCAACACGCTTGAGAGTATGCAGAGCGGCATAGTCTATGGCACGGCGGCGATGCTTGACGGACTTGTCAGCCGCATATCAGGCATTATAGGCCATCCTGCAACTGTTGTCGCCACGGGAGGCATGGCACAGAGCATTGTGCCGTATTGTGTTCATGACATTATATATGACAGGCATCTCCAGTTCAAGGGCATACTGCACGCTGCGCTGAATAGAGAGAAGCGAGAAAATGAGAAAAGAGAAAAGAGAAACGGGCGAATGATATGAAAACAGTCGTCATAGGTTCAGGCAATCTCGCCACACATCTTTCGCTTGCGCTGAAAGAGAGTGGAGAAGAGGTGGTACAGATATACAGCCGCACAGCAGAGCATGCAGAAGCTCTGTCTTCGCGTCTGGGATGTCATGCGGCGACATCGTTTGGTGATATATACGACGATGCAGACGTATATGTCATCTCTGTCAAAGACGACGCTGTCAGTGATGTGGCTCGCCGTCTCTGTGTGAGGAGAAGCGGGAGCGTCGTGTTGCATACGGCAGGCAGCGTGCCAATCACCGCCCTTGAGGGATGCGGAAGCCACAATGCCGTTCTCTATCCGATGCAGACTTTCTCGAAAGACAGGGAGATAGACTTCTCTTGCGTGCCATGTTTCATTGAGGCGTCAGACAGTCATGCCTTGTCTGTCGTACGGTCGCTTGCCACCCGCCTTTCAGACATTGTCGTTGAGGCGGACAGCGCAAAACGCCGCAAGCTGCATCTCGCCGCTGTCTTTGCCTGCAACCTGTCCAACCACTGCTACCGGCTTGCAGAACGCATCTTAGAGGACGAGGGTATAGATTTCACTCTCTTCGCCCCGCTCATTGAAGAGACAGCGCATAAGATACGCTCCATGTCGCCACGGCTGGCGCAGACCGGCCCGATGGCGCGCCGCGACATTTCTGTGATGGACGCTCAGTTGGAGATGCTCTCCGACCCGTTTATGCGCGACATCTACCGCCTCATGGCTGAGAGCATATACAGAGACAGCTGATTCTTTTAGTTGACAAGTTGACAAGTAAACAAGTTGACAAGTTGTATGTACTGTCTTCTCACAACTCATCACTCAGAAACTATCAACTTGTCAACTCGTCAACTTGTTTTACTTGTCAACTAAAAAAAATCAACTCGTCAACAAAAAAAAGATGTGACATTTCTGCCACATCTTTTTTTTATGCTTATGTTTATGCATTTTGTTCTTAGCCCTGAATAGCCGCTACGCCCGGGAGCACCTTGCCCTCGATGGCTTCGAGGAGCGCGCCGCCGCCGGTAGAGATGTACGACACTTTGTCAGCCAGTCCGAACTTGTTCACGCAAGCCACAGAATCGCCGCCTCCGATGAGAGAGAAAGCGCCCTCTGCTGTCGCCTCAGCGATTGCGTTGCCGATGGCGCGTGAGCCGTTGCAGAAGTTGTCGAACTCGAACACACCGGCCGGGCCGTTCCACAGTATTGTCTTGCAGCCCTTGATAGCCTCGGCGAACTTCTTCTGTGCCTCCGGACCTGCGTCGAGACCTTCCCAGCCCTCAGGGATGTCGTTCGCCGGAGCCACCTTCTGTGTAGCGTCGTTGTCGAACTTGTCGGCTATGATTGCGTCAGGAGCCATCACAAGCTCAACGCCGTTCTTCTTTGCCAGCTCCTCCACGCCGAGAGCGACGTCGAGTTTGTCGTTCTCGCAGATAGATTTGCCCACATTGCCGCCGTGAGCCTTTGCGAATGTATATGTCATGCCGCCGCAGAGGATGAGTTTGTCAACCTTGCCGAGCAGGTTCTCGATGATGCCTATTTTTGACGACACCTTAGATCCGCCCATGATAGCGATGAACGGACGTTTGATGTCTCCGAGCACTGCATTGACAGCAGCCACCTCTTTCTCCATCAGCAGGCCGAGCATCTTGTTGTCTG
>CALZMB010000031.1 GCA_945788485.1 uncultured bacterium
CGACGGCCTCGTCATGATTCTCGACAAAGACAACGGAGACGCGAAATACTACTCTAAACGCCTGATGTGCCCAACAACGGGAATGGCATATAAAGACCCGGCACCGAACATCTTCTCGTTCAACTCGCCCGAAGGCGCTTGCCCAAGATGCAACGGACTGGGATATGTGAACGAGATTGACATAAAGAAGGTCATCCCCGACAACTCGCTCTCCATACACGACGGTGCCATCGTGCCGCTCGGGAAATTCAAGAAAGAACTCATCTTCTGGCAAATCGACGCCATACTCTCAGACTACGGATGCTCGCTCAAGACACCTGTCGCCGAAATTCCGGAAGAAGCGCTGAACGAAGTGCTGTACGGAAGGCTGGCTGATGTGCGCATCGCAAAAGAGCTTGTAAAGACATCTACAGACTATTTCACAGACTATCAAGGCGTGATGAAATATCTGCGCAACATCATTGAAGACGACGACACGGCGGCAGGACAGAAATGGGCAGAACAGTTTCTGAATATATGCGAATGTCCTGAATGTAAAGGCAGACGCCTGACACGCGAGGCTCTGTCCTACCGTCTCGCGGACAAGAACATCTCTGAAGTGGCAGCCATGGATCTCTCCGACCTGAAAGCTTGGATAACCGAACTGCCGCAGCATCTCGACGACAGCCAGCGCGCCATAGCCACGGAGATACTGAAAGAAATCAGCACACGACTGGGTTTCCTGCTCGATGTAGGGCTGCACTATCTATCCCTCTCACGCCCGTCGGCATCACTGTCTGGAGGCGAGAGCCAGCGCATACGCCTCGCCACACAAATCGGCTCGCAACTCGTCAATGTGCTGTATATTCTTGACGAGCCTTCAATCGGACTGCATCAACGTGACAACGACCGCCTCATCGACTCGCTGAAATCACTGCGCGACCTCGGCAACACCGTGATAGTGGTCGAACACGACAGAGACATGATGCTTGCTGCGGACTATATCGTCGATATCGGACCTCTTGCCGGGCGACGCGGAGGAGAAGTAGTCTTCCAAGGCACACCGCAAGAGATGCTCAAGCGCGACACGCTGACGGCGCAATATCTCTCTGGCAAACGCAGCATCCCGCTGCCCGCAGAACGCCGGAAGGGTAACGGGGAACAGCTTGTCCTGCACGGCGCACGCGGCAACAACCTCAAATCCGCTGATGTGGCTTTCCCCCTCGGCACACTGACTGTTGTCACAGGCGTCTCCGGCTCAGGAAAATCTACCCTCGTCAACGAGACGCTGCAACCTCTGCTGTCACAGCATTTCTATCGCTCGCTGAAACGCCCCCTGCCCTATGACAGCATCAGCGGGATGGAACATGTAGATAAGGTGGTCACCGTCGATCAGTCGCCTATCGGACGTACGCCACGCTCCAACCCCGCCACCTACTCCGGCGTCTTCTCCGACATACGCTCGCTCTTCGTGCAGCTGCCCGAAGCGAAGATACGCGGCTATAAGCCCGGACGCTTCTCGTTCAACGTCAAAGGCGGACGATGCGAGGTGTGCGGAGGCAACGGATATAAGAATATCGAGATGAACTTCCTGCCGGACGTCACAGTGCCATGCGAGGCGTGCCACGGCAAGCGGTACAACCGCGAGACGCTTGAAGTGAGATACAAGGGGAAGTCGGTTGGCGACGTACTCGACATGACGGTCAACCAGGCTGTCGAACTCTTCGAGAACGTCCCGTCAATCCTCAGCAAGATAAAGACTTTGCAGGATGTCGGACTGGGGTACATCAAACTCGGGCAACCTGCCACCACACTCTCAGGCGGAGAGAGCCAACGTGTGAAACTCGCGGCAGAACTCGCAAAACGTGATACGGGGAAGACGGTGTATATACTTGACGAACCTACCACAGGCCTGCATTTTGAAGACATCCGCATCCTGATGTCTGTCATACAGCGCATCGTCGATCGCGGCAACACCGTCATCATCATCGAACACAACCTCGACGTCATAAAACTTGCTGACTACATCATCGACATGGGACCGGAAGGCGGTGCCGGAGGAGGAACACTCGTTGCCTGCGGCACACCCGAAGAGGTCGTGGCTGCCGGCAAGGGCATAACATACAGGTTCTTAGCTGACGAGATGGCACGACAGAAACGATGAGAACGAAAGAACATCAAGTACGCCACGAAACGTTTCGTACGACACTAATGCCACGAACGTTACGAACGCCCCAAAAAAACGAAACTAAATAACCACAATACAACAAAAAAAATGAAAATAGGATTCGACAACGACAAATACTGTAGCATACAGTCGCAACACATCCGCGAACGCATCGCACGCTTCGACGGGAAACTGTATCTTGAACTCGGCGGGAAACTCTTCGACGACCACCATGCCTCCCGCGTGCTGCCTGGATTCCAGCCAGATTCCAAGTTGCGGATGTTCTCCCAGCTCTCCGACACGATAGAGATAGTCATTGTCATCAGCGCGGAAGACATAGAGAAGAACAAAGTTCGCGCCGACCTCGGCATAACGTACGACGAAGACACGCTGCGCCTGCGCTCAGAGTTCCAGAACAGAGGGTTCTTCGTAGGCTCTGTCGTCATCACTCACTACAACGGACAGCCTTCTGCCGACGCTTTCAGACAACGGCTCGGCAATATGGGCATAAAGACATACATACACTATCTCATCGACGGATACCCGCACAACGTGAAGCTCATAGCATCGGACGAGGGATTCGGCAAAAACGACTATGTCGTCACAGAGCGCCCCTTAGTGATCGTGACAGCCCCCGGTCCCGGCTCGGGCAAGATGGCGGTGTGCCTCTCGCAGCTTTACAACGAGCACAAACGCGGCACAAGGGCGGGATACGCCAAGTTCGAGACTTTCCCCGTCTGGAACCTCCCACTGAAACATCCGGTCAATATCGCATACGAAGCGGCGACAGCCGACCTCAACGATGTCAACATGATCGACCCCTTCCACTACGACGCCTACGGCAAAGTTGCTATCAACTACAACCGCGACATAGAAATTTTCCCTGTCCTCAACGCTCTCTTCGAAGGCATCTACGGCGAGAACCCGTACAAGTCGCCGACAGATATGGGGGTCAACATGGTGGGCTTCTGCATCAGCGACGACAGCGTATGCTGCTCTGCCGCACGCGAGGAAATCGTGAGGAGATACTACGACGCGCTGAACAAACGTGCTGAAGGCGCAGACAACCAGGACGAGATAAACAAGATACAGCTCCTGTTCACGCAGGCGTATATCACCACTGACACACGCCGCACCACCATCGCCGCAAAACAACGCGCGAAAGAGTGCGGACACACGTCTGCCGCCATAGAACTCTCTGACGGAACCATCATCACCTCACAGTCCGGGCCGCTGCTCGGATGCTCCGCTGCCCTCCTGCTCAACGCGATGAAACATCTTGCCGGCATCGACCACGACGTGAAACTCATCCCGCAGAGCATGATAGAGCCGATACAGAAGACAAAGACATGCTATCTCGGGAGCCGTAATCCGCGGCTGCATACTGACGAGGTGCTCGTCGCCCTCTCCGTCCTCAGCGACACCGACAAGAACTGCGCCGCAGCATTGCAACAGTTGCCAAACCTGAGAGGATGCCAAGTCCACATAACTGTCATGGTGAGCGATGTCGATAAACGAATCTTCAAGAAACTCGGCATCGGACTGTCTTGCGAACCTATACAGAAATCGCCAAAACAAAATTTCTGAAAACAGACATTCAAATAATTCTGCACAAAAAGCAGACAAAACAAAACGACAGAACAGCATCGCCTTTTTACGGCATTATGCTGTTCTGTCGTTTTGTATAAACGCGTTTCATGCGACGCTTGTCCAAGTAGGAATCATCCACGTCCCATAAGCGTCAGGACATCAATAGTTCTCTGCATGTATCTCGAAGAACGATTGCGGATGCTGACATGTCGGGCAGAGCTTTGGAGCTTTTGTGCCGACAACAATATGTCCGCAGTTGCGGCATTCCCACACCTTCACCTCGCTCTTCTCAAAGACAGCGGCAGTCTCTACGTTCTTCAAGAGAGCACGGTAACGCTCTTCGTGACGTTTCTCGATGGCTGCGACAAGGCGGAACTTAGCGGCGAGCGCCTTGAAGCCCTCCTCCTCTGCCGTCTTCGCGAAACCTTCGTACATGTCGGTCCATTCGTAGTTCTCGCCAGCCGCTGCCTCTGCAAGGTTGTGGGCTGTGTCGCCGATGCCCTCAAGCTCTTTCAGCCACAACTTCGCGTGCTCCTTCTCGTTCTCGGCAGTCTGCAAGAAAAGAGCGGCAATCTGCTCATAGCCCTCTTTCTTCGCCACCGAAGCGAAATATGTATATTTGTTACGTGCCTGGCTCTCACCTGCGAAAGCGGCTTCCAGATTCTTCTCTGTCTGGGTTCCAGAATACTTTGTTGTCATAGTCTTTGTGTTTTTGGGAGTTAGTATTTCTTTTTTCGCTGCAAAATTACAACAATTCGCTCCACCCTGCAAATAAATATCAGAAAAGAAATGGTAAATAAAGGAAAATACAAACTGACAGGCATTCTATTTTCTGTTTATCACTACATATTTTCATAAAAACACCATGGTAATTTTGAAAAAATGTGTAATTTTGCACCATAAAGCAAACAACATACAACATGGAAAAGACGCGACAGCTGCAACAGATGTACAATCTTGTATGCAATGTGCCAAACGGCGCAAACATATATTTGCTTGATATGCCCCAGCTCTTCAGAGACGACGAGATGGACAACACCGTGCCGCATGTCCACACCTTCTACGAGATAATCTGGTTTCAAGAGGACGGCGGCATACACACCATCGATTTCAAGCAATACAACATAGTGCGCAACACCCTGCTCTTCATCTCTCCAGGACAGGTGCATTTCTTCGACAACCCCATGATGTGCAAAGGTGTCATTCTGCGTTTCTGCACCAACATCATCAGCGAGGTCAGCCACACCGAGGATATGTTCATAAAATACAATATGTTTAACACCTACGACGGAGAACCTCTCTACCACATTGGCGACGAAACCGCCGGAAGGCTGCACAACATCACTGAGTGTATGCGTTTGGAAAGCATGAACGACGGGGTTTTCGGACATACGGACATTCTCATGGCATATCTCAAAATCTTTATCATCACTGTCAACAGGTTCGGCGTGCAACACATGCAGCACAAACTCGACGAGCAGAAATCATCACACCGACTTTTCGTCATGTTCCGGAAAATGGTTGAAGAGAAACTGACATCCATGCACACCGTAAGAGAATATGCCGACAAACTCAACGTCTCTGCCAAAACCCTCGCAAACAGTGTCGTGGAATGTACCGGCAAGTCGCCGTTAGTCTTCATCAACAACAGAATAGCCCTCGAAGCAAAACGCCTGCTCAAATACTCAAACATGACCGGGAAAGAGGTCGCCTACCACCTCGGCTTCGACGACCCCTCATATTTCGTCAAGTTCTTCAAGAGAGAAACGGGATTCCTTCCGTCGGAGTTCAAGTAGGCACGCATTCATCATTACATATCGGCTGATTCTCTCATCATTAAACGGATGGGAGTGGCTGACGGCACCATGAAACGTTTAGGGGAGGGGATAGAAAAATGTCTTTCGTTGCATCATACGTCAGAAAATAAGTTCTGTGCCATAGATGAGTATGGCGTAGCGCAACACTTTGCCGATGGAGATGGAGAGGAAAGTGATGAAGATGTTTGCGCGCATGAGGCCTAAGAGGATGGTGATGGCGCTGCCTATGACGGGTAGGAAGGCGAAGAAGCCCATCCATGCGCCTCTGCCTTTCATGAAACGCCCGGCTTTGTCTAAGGATGCCTTGCTGACATGGAGGTAGCGTTCGATCCAATCTATCCTGCCGAGGGTGCCTACCCAATAGTTGAACATCGAGCCGAGGATGTTGCCTGCGCTGGCATAGAGGACGAGGGGAAGGGGCTGGAGGCCTGCGGCATAGAGAGAGAGGAGAATGGCTTCGCTGCTCCAGGGGAAGAAGCTGCCTGCGACGAAGGCGGCAAAGAACATGCCCCAATAGCCGTAGCTTTCGAGTATAGGGAGAAGACTGTCTATCATTGTGTGGGGTCAGAGGACGAAAAGTACTGTCTGGACGACCGCCGCGACGACAGCGACGGCGGAGGACAGCCAGAAGACAAAGGTGGAGAAACGGTTGGAGGAGAAGGTGACAAAATGTCCGACAAGAGGGGCGGCGGCAGCGATGAGCACGGCGAGGGGGATGTGCCATGTCACGGCTCCGAAGAGGGGGACTGCGGCGACGGCGAGGAGGAGAAGAAGGGAGAAGAGGGCAAGGAGGGTGAAGAACTGGTAGAGCATACGGACGTGTATCTTGTCGGCGTAGCTCTGCTTGAAGTAGTGGACTGCTGAGACGGCGAAGAGGAGGATGAGGAATGCCGTCAGACTTGTCTGTGTGTTGTCGGAGGGGAGCGGGCGGAGGACAATGGTTGCCGGGGCGGCGAGGAGGCTGAGCGTCTCTTCGGCGGGAATGAAGGATGTGTAGCATCGCTGCGCCACCTCACGTGCTTCGGGCACGAAGAGCAGAGGTAGGACTATCCAGAACGGAGTGACGATGCCGAAGAGGGAGGCGAAAAACGACCTGACGGTGAAAGACATGAGATAAGCTGCCTCGGCTATCCAATAGACGGGGAGGAAAAGGAGCATCGGGGGCCACAGCGTCGCGGCGAGCCCAATGAAGAGGTATGCCCAATATTTCCTGCCTGTACGGCAGCGCTGCTGATAGGTGGTGAAAATGAGCAACAGGGACATGATGACGGCGCACTGCACCGCCATCGCACGGTGGTCGCACAGGAGGTCGCCGCACATCATCATCAGGGCGATATATGAGCAGCTGACCATGCGGCTGTACTGTCGCATGAGGGCGTTGCGGTTGTTGATTTCTACCATCAGCGACACGCTGAGAACGAAGAACAGGAAAGCGGGCCATCCGGAGGGATGGGCGAAAAGACGCACCGCCCATAGTGCTGTGCTGAAGAGCAGCACTACGGGCAGCGTCCAACGGTTTGTGGCTATGCGTTTCTTACTATCCATCAAATATCACGCGAGGTCTTTACCGATGTCTGAGCGGAAATATTTCGCTTCGAAATGTATCTTCTCTGCCTGCGCGAAGGACTGCGCGAGGGCTTCAGCCTTGTCTGCGCCGTAGGAAGAGACGGCGATGACGCGTCCGCCGTTTGTGACGACGTTACCGTCAGAGAATGCCGTACCGGCATGGAAGACGACGGAGCCTTGTACATCGTCGATGCCTGTGATGGCATAGCCTTTCTTATAAGCGCCGGGATAGCCGCCCGAGACGAGCATGACACAGACGGCTGCACGCGGGTCGAACTCAATGTGGCGTGCGGAGAGGTTGCCTTCTGCTACGCCTTCAAAGAGATCGACGATGTCTGACTTGAGACGCAGCATGACGCTCTCCGTCTCCGGATCGCCCATACGGCAGTTGTATTCTATGACCATCGGGTTACCTTCGACATTGATTAGGCCGAAGAAGATGAAGCCTTTGTAGCAGATGCCTTCTGCCGCAAGGCCATCTACGGTGGGGCGTATGATGCGCTGCTCTACCTTCGACATCCATTCTGCATCGGCGAACGGGACAGGGCTGACAGAACCCATGCCGCCAGTGTTGAGACCGGTGTCTCCCTCGCCGATGCGCTTATAATCTTTCGCCTCAGGCAGAATCTTATAGTCTTTGCCGTCAGTGAGAACAAAGACAGAGCATTCTATGCCAGAGAGGAACTCCTCGATGACAACACGTGAGGAGGCGTTGCCGAACATGCCGCCGAGCATGTCGCGCAGCTCTTTCTTCGCCTCGTCGAGTGTGGGGAGGATGAGGACACCTTTGCCGGCACACAGTCCGTCGGCTTTGAGCACATAGGGTGGCTGGAGGGTCTCGAGGAACCGCAGTCCGTCTTCAAGATGTTCTCCGTCGAAAGTGGCGTACGCGGCGGTGGGGATATTGTGGCGCTGCATGAAAGCTTTCGCAAAATCTTTCGAGCCTTCGAGCACCGCTCCTGCCTTTGACGGACCGATGACGGGGACGGAGGCAGTGCGGCTGTCGTTGAGGAAATCGTCGTAGATGCCTTTCACCAACGGATCTTCCGGACCGACGACGACCATATCTACGGCATTGGCGACAACAAAGTCTTTCAGGGCTTCAAAGTCGTCTGCCTTGATGCTGATGTTCTCGCCTTTGCCGCCGACACCTTGTGTGCCTGCATTGCCTGGCGCGATAAAAAGTTTCTGACACTTAGCACTCTGTGCTATCTTCCACGCAAGGGCGTGCTCTCTACCGCCCGAGCCTAATAGTAATATGTTCATATTTTTTTAAAGTTGACGAGTAAACGAGATGACGAGTTGACAAGTTGATTCTTTTTAGCTGACGAGTTATGAGTTGATTCAAGTTTTCACGACAACATAGACAACAGCGACAACATTATCGTGGCTGACGAAGCATGAGTGGCTTTATTGTCTCTGTTGTCGTGAAAACTCACTACTCAAATACTATCAACTTGTCAACTAAATACTCATTTCAGATAATCTTCAAAATATTGTGTGATTCGCTCATGCAGATGTACGCTGGCATGGCCAAGCATATTGTGTCCCTCGCCGGGATAGACGAAGAAATCGGGTTGCGTGCCGCTCTTGATGCAGGCATCGATGAACTGCAGCGCATGCTGCGGGACAACAGTGGGGTCGTTCATGCCGATGATTATCTGCAGCTTTCCTTTCAGATTCTTCGCTTTCGCCAGCAGCGATGTACGGGCGTAGCCATCGGGATTCTGCTCAGGAGTGTCCATATAGCGTTCGCCGTACATCACTTCGTACCATTTCCAGTCGATAACTGGTCCGCCTGCCACTCCGACCTTGAAGACATCGGGATAGGTGGTCATGAGAGAGATGGTCATGAAACCACCGAAGCTCCATCCGTGTACGCCGAGACGGTTGCTGTCAACGAAGGGATGTGACTTCAGGAACTCCACGCCGCAAATCTGATCTTCCATCTCATGGACTCCGAGGTTGCGGAAGGTTGTCTGCTCGAACTCCCTGCCACGGTGTTCTGAGCCACGGCTGTCAAGCACGAAAACAATGTATCCTTTCTGCGCCATATACGTCTCCCATGAGCGTGACGCCCAATGCCATGAAGCATCGACGAGATGTGCGTGGGGTCCGCCATAGACATAGACTACGGCAGGATAGCGTTTAGCGGCATCGAAGTCTGGGGGCAGCACCATGCGATAGTAAAGGTCGGTGAGTTTGTCGGCAGCTTTTATCGTTCCGGTGCGGTAGGTTGGCACGGCATATCCCGCCCATGGGTCAGGAGAACGGAAGTATTCTGTGCGCCGGCGCGACACGGTGTTTATGACATCGTATGCGCGAGGCACATCAGGCGCGGAGTATGTGTCGAGCAACATAGTGCCGTCGGCGGAGAGTTTGCCGAAATGCACGCCGATGCCGTTGTCGAGCAGGGTGCGCCGGCAGTTGGAGAGTTTCACAGAGAAGAGGTTGCTCTGCAGGGGGTGCAGCTCGTTGGTGGCAATGATGATGCTCTTTGTCTTAGGGCAGAAGCCGACAAGGTCCTTCACCACGAAAGAGCCTTTTGTCACTTGTTTCAGCATACGTCCCTGAGTATCCATGAGATACAGGTGACGGTAGCCGTCGCGGTCGCTCCACATCAAGAACTTATCGCTGTCCCATGGGAGGAAGCTGACAGGATGCAGCGGCTCGACATATTTGTCTGAGTGTTCGGTGTAGATGGTGCGGAGCTTCTTGCCTGTTTCGGCAGAATAGACATCAAGCGAGGTATCTGTCTGGTCTCTGTTCAGTTCGAAGAGATAGATGGCTTTCGCGTCGGGCGACCATGTGATATTGGTAAAGTAGCGGTCTGTAACGTCGCCGAGGTCGAGCCATACGGTGGAGCCGGTGGCGATGGTATAAACGCCAACGGTCACTTTATGGCTCTTCATCCCTGCCATTGGATAGGCGTCGGGCTCGCAGGCGGCAATGCGGCTGAAGGTGTTCACTTGCGGATAGTCTGTCACCATGGACTGGTCCATACGATAGAACGCGAAGGCTTTCTTGTCTGGTGAGAGGAAGATGCCTTTCTCGATGCCGAACTCGTTGCGGTGCACAGCCTCGCCATAGACGACCTGACGGTTGCCGTCGTTGGTCACTGCCACTGGCTGACTGCCGACAGATGTCTGCAGATATATATTATGTTCGCGCGAGAAGACCTGCGGATAGCTCTGCGGCTGGGCGAGGGTGTCGCTGTTGACAAGAGTGTTACCCTGCCACCAGAGGCGCAGCGTCTTGGGCGACATGGCACGATAGTTCTTGCCGCCGAAGTTGAGGTCTTCGAGGGTGAACTGTTTCAGCTGCTGGCATGTGCCGCATATTGATGTCATAAGCAGTATGGCTGATAAAAGCGTTTTCATATAATTTAAAAGTTGACAAGTTGACGAGTTGATACTTTTTTTTAGTTGACAAGTTGCTTCTATATTTTTACGACAACAGTGACAACAGTGACAACATTATTGTGTCTGACGAAGCAAGAGTTGTGTTTGGTGTCTCTGTTGTCGTATATCTTTATTTTAGTTGACAAGTAAACGAGTTGACGAATTATATGTACTGTAAGTACAATACTCGCCATTCAAATACTATCAACTTGTTTTTTCGCAAGCTCAAGGAAACTCATAGTCAACTTGTCAACTAAATTATAAAATGTAAATTATTATTCGTCTCCGAACATGCGGCGGCGGTCGGAGAATTTGTCGCGGCGGTCGGAGCTGCGGCGGTCGGCACGTTCACGGTCAAAAGCGCGGCGTTCGTTCTTTCCGTATGGCTTACGCTCATGTCCGCGGCGGTTTTCCTGCGGCGCATGACTGTCGCCGTCGCCCTTTGTGAAACGGTGGCGTTCTCTGCCGCTGCGCTTCGCTGTCTCGTTTGACGAGCGTCGTTCGAGAGAACGGAAACGGAAGGTGCGTATATCATCCTCATCGTTGTCGTCCACCCCGAAATACGGCGGCGTGTCCTCTTTCTCGGCATCAAGACGTTCGTTGAACTCGCGATGTTGTTTGAAACGATGTTTCTCCGCCATCTGCTTCAGCTCTTCTTCTGTCTTCACGATGCCGCCTTTCTCACGGAAGTCGGCAAGGCGCCCTGCAAAGACAGCGTATTTCCGGAACTCACATTCGAGCGAGCCGTTGTATAGCGGGACCTTCAGTGACGGCTTGAGGCCTATCGCCTCGAAACACTCCTGGCGATAAGACAATATCCATGCCTCGTTGCCCTGGAACTGATGTTTCAGGCGGTCGCCTATCATGCGGTATGTATTCAGGAGATTAGGCGTGGAGATACGCTCGCCGTAAGGCGGGTTGCAAACCATAACAGCGGGTTCAGAGGGCTGAACGAAGTCTTTGAAATCTGCACATTCAACCTCTATGCACTTCGTCAATCCGGCAGCCCGCACATTCATGCGTGCCGTGTTCACGGCTTTGATGTCGATATCGTAGCCGTAGATTTTATGTGTGAACTCACGCTCCTTCGAATCGTCGTTGTAAATCTCGTCAAGCAGTTCACGGTCGAAATCGTGCCAACGTTCGAAAGCATACTCTTTACGGAAGATACCGGGCGCCATATTCTGCGCTATAAGCGCTGCCTCAATCAATATCGTGCCTGACCCGCACATGGGGTCGATGAAGTCTGTATCGCCCTTCCATCCTGTCATAAGAATCATGCCGGCAGCAAGCACCTCGTTCAATGGAGCCTCGACACTCTCCTGACGATAACCGCGACGGTGTAATGATTCTCCAGACGAATCTAACGAAAGGGTGCAATTATTCTCTGAGATATGTATATTCAGACGCAGGTCGGGATTAGCGACGGAGATATTCGGGCGGCGTGCGCCACGCTCTATGAACTGATCGACGATGGCGTCCTTCACTCTGTATGTGACAAAACGCGAGTTACGAAAATCTTCTGAATATACGACTGAATCGACAGAGAAAGTCTGGCGTTCGTCAAGATAGTCGCTCCAGTCGATGGATTTGACACCTTCATACACATCGTCGGCCGACGATGCCTTGAAACGTTTGATGGGTTTCAGGATGCGTATCGCCGTGTGCAGATGGAAATTGGCACGGTACATCATCTCTTTGTCGCCCGTAAAGGAAACCATACGGCGGCCAATCTGCACGTTCGATGCTCCCAGACCGACCAACTCTTTTGCAAGTACTGATTCAAGACCCATGAAGGTCTTGGCTATCATTTCATATTCCATATTTATGCTTCTATATAAGATTCTTTGTTTTAGATTTCCGCCTGACATACTTCCGCTGTCCGCATATATGTGCCGCCAGGCTGAAGCTGAGACTAAAGGAGACCGTAGTCGTCATGCGTGATGAGAATGTCGTCGTAGCAGCTCTTAGTCCTGCTCTTGCGGGCCTGAATGATATGTTCGCCAGGCTTTGTGCTTTCTGTCACCCATATATTGCCTCCGATGACTGTCCCCTTCGCTATGGTGATGCGTCCGAGGACCGTAGCGTTGCTATATACAATGACATCGTCTTCAAGGATAGGATGGCGAGGAATGCCTTTGATGGGGTTGCCGTTGTCATCAAGAGGGAAACTCTTCGCTCCGAGTGTCACGCCCTGATACAGTTTCACATTGTCGCCGATGATGCATGTAGCGCCTATCACGACGCCTGTCCCGTGGTCGATGGTGAAATGACGGCCTATCTGCGCTCCGGGATGTATGTCAATCCCGGTCTCTGAATGCGCCATCTCGGTGAGGATTCGGGGAATAAGCGGTACGCCAAGCACATACAACTCGTGTGCAAGGCGATAGTTCGTCAGCACACGGATAACGGGATAGCACGATATTATCTCACCGTAGCTGTCTGCCGCTGGGTCTCCATTGTACGCCGCCTCGACATCGGTGGCAAGCACAGACTGCAGGTGTGGCAGCCTCTCTATGACTTTCCATGCGATTTCTTCTGCCTGCTGCCGTTTCTCGTTGAGCAAGACAGATTCTGCCGCCTGCTTTTTGCCGGAGGCTACATCAGCATTGGCGAAACACAGCCCTGCCATGATCTGCTCTTCCAGCAAATCACGCATCTGCTGTATGTTGGCTCCAATAGGATAGCGTAAAGAATTCAGAAAGATGTTCGACTTCCCGAAATATCCAGGGAAGACAATGGCTCTCATCAAATCAACAATTTCTCCAAGCACCTTGCCTGAAGGTAATGGACATCCGTCTCTATGCTCATGATAGAGCTTCTGCATCGCGCCGTTGGTTGAAAGACGTTCAACCAGATCAGTCATCCTTTTGTCAGAAATATTTAATGACATTGTATTCAAAGAAAACAGATTTCCACACAACAAAATCCGAAGACCAACGCCCTCTGCCGAGGAGGTCTCCCCCATCAGGCGAATTCAGAAAAACACTGCCTTCTGCCTTCGGTTTGCGTATGTGAATCTTACAACATATTATAATATAGTGCAAAGGTAATGATTTTATTTTATTTGACACAAAATTTTCGTCTGTTTTTTTCACGCTGTTGCGCATTTCGACAACAATTGAGCAATAATGGATATACAAAGTTTAAATAATCTTACGAAAACACATTTTTTTCATTAAGTTTTGTCAGTTATGATACATTTTTTATAAATTTGCATCAAAATAAGACATTCAAACAGACAAA
>CALZMB010000032.1 GCA_945788485.1 uncultured bacterium
GCATCGAGCATATCGTTAGGCTTGTCGTGTGTCGGCGAGTTGAGCCAATACTCTCCCATGGGATAGTCGGCATAGCGGTAATGGTCCATACCGTCAGCAACCATCGTGGGCGCGATGCTCTCTGACGAGAATCCCATGCCCATGTCATGAGCCCGCTGTCTCACAGTGGCGAAGAAGACATCATTAATCAGGTCGTTTATGGTGAGGCGTACGTCTTTCAACACACGCTCGCTGTCAGCGACAGAAGCAATGGGCACGCCCGCCATGACAGGCAGCCAGGGCAGCAGGTCGTAGCCACGTCGTGCCTTGAACTCAGCCGCAAAGTTCTCTGACCAGTTCTGGCAGCCGCACTCCCAAGAATCGACATGGAGATAACGCACCGCCTTTCCGTGTGGCAGGGAGGCGAAACGTGCGAACCAGTTGTCTATAAGTTTATTGACAGCTGCAACAGAGAACTTGTCGCATTCGAGTCCCTTGCCTCCTCCGCCAGTGGCGTTGGTGTGTCCGGTGGTGGCGTGTGCCATGCGTATGATGTGCCATGTGCCAGGCTTGAGAGGCGTGACGAGCCTGCCTTCCGCATCAATCTCGACACGCACGAGGCTCTCGAGAGGAGAGCAGAGCATATCCGGAATCTGTGCAGCAGTGGTGGTTTCCGCCACACGCCACACATATCCCGCCTTGCCCTCATACTGATGTAGGCGCGGCGACTGACGGAAGACGAGTTTCTTCAGACGCAGCGTAGGTCGCCACTTCGCCGCGTCAAGGTCCTCACTGCCCGGCTCTGTGCCTGCCGGCGACCATGAGAAGCGATAGAAGCGTGTCTTCGCATCAGCCGTCTGCGGCAAGGCGAAGGTGTTGGCGGCGTCAGTGTTCTGCCATCCCTGACGTGCCGGGACGAAGGTAGTAAGATGAGTGAAGGCTTTTCCGTCAACACTTGTCTCAACCGTCAGACGCTGACACTGTATGTTTGTACCGGAAGGAAAGACCTCCACGTTGCGCAGCTTGGTGCCTTCGGGAAACTCGAAGGTGAACCAGCAAGGTTCATTCGCCCGCACCAACTGCTTCTCGTTGGTTGTCACATTGTCAGAGGCGGTCATGGCGAGAGGTTCGACGACATCCGCAGTAACGTCAACGGGAATGGCGTAAGCCGCAATATCCCTTGCCCCTGCAGGCAGAGACAGCGAGACGAGCGGCAGCATCGCGGCGTTGCGCGAAGCAGGACTGGCGGCGTGTGAAGTGCGTGACGAGGCGGCACGGCGATGTCTCGCACCCTGCCCGCCGTTACGTGTCACGGTGACGATGGTATCAGCCCACACCACCTTGCGCATCGACTCCTCGGGCGAGAACCACGGTCCTCCGGCAAGCGCAAAGCCGTCACAGATATGTATGCCCATCTCCAGGCCGAGCGAATCAGCCTGTGACATCGCATAATCGACAGCATCCCAGAAGGCGGGAGAGAGCTGATGGGCAGTCCCGCCGTATTCCGGACGTTCGTCAGCGCCGCGTATCGGCATGAGATAAGTGCCTTGCAGACCGACGTCCTTCATGCCCTGGAGGTCGGCGCGTATGGCATCCTTGTTCACTGCTCCGTACATCCAATACCAGAAACTGAACGGTCGCGCCGTCTTTGCGTCAGCGCCATACGATGTCGTTGCGGCAACCACGGATGCCACAAAAAGCAAAGTTGTCTTGAGAAAGAGTTTTTTCATAATCAGGTTCAGACGTTCTGCCACCTCTGCCACATACGAAGCGGGGCGTCAGAAATTTAAGGTCAGGTAAAGAAAAAAATGCATGCCGGGTGCAGCGGTGCTATACCTTAATAATATTGACAGGCAAACGGGCCGCACACTATGTTCTTTGCAAAATTAGTAAAAAAAACATCAAATGTCAAAAGATAGATGTTAATGAATGATAAATCACCGTTTATTGACAAATTCAAACAAAAAAAACGGCAAGAAAAAGAGGGAAGAGAACCCTCTCCCCTCGTATCTTTTTCAAAAGAATCTGGTGATGTCAGAATCTGGAATGATATAACATATCATGCGTCCGTCGGGTGTATAGCGGCAGTTCTCGCATTTCAGGAGGTCGGTAATTATGTTTTCCATCTCATCCTGCGAGAGCACCTGACCGCTTGCGATGGCAGCATTGCGTGCCATGGTGGCAGCAAGCGAGGCGTGCAACTCGCGGCTTATGTCCGCCGCACATTCTGTAGCCGACGCCACCATATCAGAAACGAGCTGCGCCACATTGACTCCCTCAAGTCCCGCCGGGACGGCATTGATGGCATAGCTGCTTCCTCCGAGGTTTGTCAGTTCGAATCCCAGGGCCTCCATCTCCGGCAGTACGGAGGGCAGTGTGAGCATCTGTTCCAACGGGAACTGCACCGCCTCGGGGAACAGGAGACGCTGCGACGGCATCTTGCTCTGCTGCATCTCTCGCATGAAACGCTCAAACAGAATGCGTTCGTGCGCTCTCTCCTGATGCGTTACCATAAGTCCTGACGCCACAGACGTAATGATGCAGGTACCCTTGTATTGGTAGTGCGAATTGCTGCGCGGCATCACTTCCTGCACGATATGCTGTGCGAAGGTCTGGTGTCGTGTGCCATCCGCCTTTTCATCCGTACCGTCTTGTCTCGCCACCTGCGCCCCGTGCGTTTCGCCGTCGGCGATGTCATTGAGGTTGTCATTGTCGAACAGCGACGGCATAGCCCTCTCGTCGCCATTCAGCGACGCCTGGCTGTAAAGCTCTTCCCATCCGCTCTGTGCGCCACGGTTGTGATTCGTGAAAGCCGATTCGCGTATCTGTCCGCTCTTGTCCTGACGGGGTCTGGCATCGTCTTGTTCTGTGTCACGTCTTGTAGAAGGCGACGACGAGAAGGGATTGTACTGAGGATTGAAGTCTATCGTGGGAATATGAATCTCCTCCATGCCGTTGACGACAGGAATGTCGGGACGTCCTTCGGTGTCGAAATCGATAGACGGTATGGTTGTGAACTTGCCTACCGCCTCGTGGACTGCAACGGACAGAATCTGCCATACAGAGGCTTCGTCGCGGAACTTAATCTCCGTCTTCGTGGGATGTATATTGACATCGATGTCCTCCGGGTTTATCTCGAAATAGATGAAATACGGAATCTGCTCGCCTTGCTTCACCAGCCGTTCGTAAGAAGCCATCACGGCTTTGTGGAATCCGGCGTGTTTCATGTATCGTCCGTTGACAAAGAAATACTGCTGTACGTTTTTCTTGCGTGCCGCCTCCGGTTTTCCGACAAAGCCGTATATCTTTCCGAGCGAAGTCTCCACCTCTATTGGCAGCAGGAACGCGTTCAGTTTCTTCCCGAAGACATCTATGATACGCTTATGCGTGTTTGCCGGTTGCAGGTTCATCATCTCCTGTCCGTTGCTTGTGAGTGTGAATGCGATGTCAGGATATACGAGAGCTATTCTTTGGAAAGCCGCTATGACATTGTTCATCTCAGTGACGTTCGACTTGAGGAACCGTCTTCTGACCGGGACGTTATAGAACAGGTTCTCGACTATGAAGTTGCATCCGGCGGGACAGTTCACCGGCTCCTGCATCTGCAGTGCTCCTCCGTCGATGCGCAACAATGTTCCGATGTTGTCGTTTTCCTGTCTTGTCTTCAGCGTCACCTGTGCCACTGAGGCAATCGACGGCAATGCTTCGCCCCTGAACCCCATAGTTGTAAGCGAGAAGAGATCGTCGGCCTTGCGTATCTTGGAAGTGGCATGGCGTTCGAACGCAAGTCGTGCGTCAGTGACAGACATACCGGTCCCGTCGTCCATAACCTGTATTGACGACTTTCCGGCGTCAACGACCGCGACGCTGATATGCCTTGCTCCTGCATCGACGGCGTTCTCCACGAGTTCCTTGATGACAGAAGCCGGGCGTTGTATCACCTCTCCGGCTGCAATCTGGTTAGCCACCGAATCGGGGAGCAGTTGTATCTTGTCCATCTATGAAAAAGGGTTTCAGACGGTTTCTACACGTTTTCTTGTTCTTCTGTTTCTTCTTTCCTGAGAGTTGCGGGAGTGTCGTCAGGAGCAGCGTGAGTGTCCTGCTTCGTCTCCGGCATGGCATCGTTTACTTTCTCCGCCACTGTTTCGGCAGGCTTTTCTTCCTCTACGGGTTTCTTGGCAACAGGAATAGTCTGCAACGGAGCGTCTCTCCTTCGCTCCGCCTTTATCTCCGTTCCGCCCTTCTTCGGTCTCCATTCGAAGATGTCGTCCTTTGAGAGAGGTCTGACATAGTCGAACCACACAAATTCAGGCAGCTTGTATTTTTCCGGCGGAATCTGCGATATGGGGTACATCGTGCCGCTGTGTTTGCACGCCCAGATACGCTCGAGCCTTCTTGTCGGCGACATAAACATCTTCAAGGTGTCAGTCTCGAGATAGTTCAGTCCTATCAGCGTGCTGTCGGCATTGTCAGTGGCGTAATACACGGTTTTCACATTTCCCTGCGCCTGGTTAAGCCTCAGCTTGCCTTCCTCGAACCACGACTTCATCTCCTTTGACGACACCTGGTTGTAATGCACGGTGTCCGGCAGCATCTCTACGCTCAGAGCCTGCCCTATGACATGTGCGAAGCGGATTGTAGAGTCAGCCATGTACGCCCTTATCTCCTCTCCGAGAATCTGTCTGCCGTCGCTCCAGAGAATGGGGTCCTTATACATTGTTAGCACAGAGTCGAGAGAGTTCATGACCATCGAATCGCATACCGCCTGCACATCGGTGCGATATACCCTGACGTGCGGATATGCGAAGACCTTGCGGTAAGCCGAATCGGTGTCGTGATTGTATGTGACCAGCCTCATCGTGTCGCCGTGTGCATACAGCGTGTCGCCGTGCGAATAGTCCATGGCTACGGCTTTCCTTGTGGCGTATCCGCATCCTGTGTTCTCGTCGTAATACACATAGTCTCCCGTGAAACGGCTTTTGTTTGCAGTGTCGTTGAAGATTACGTTGGAGAATCCTTCGCTTATTCCCGTCTTGCTGTCATGGTACAAGGAATCCGCCGTAATGGTCTTGCCGTCGCGTCTCTGCACTGTAGAGCGGCTGAAGAGTTCCGTCTTGTCAGCGTGGCTGTCATAGTATCCGTCTTCGGTGATGATGACATCGTCCTTCATCGTTATCTTCGAGGGTCCCACGACGTGCGCCTTCGATGTCTTTGTGTCGTAGTAGAGGGTGTCTCCTTCAGTCAGCGAGTTGCTGTTCTTGAGTTTCACGTTGTAGTAGAACACCGCCTGTCTGTCCGCCGAGTTGTATTGTCCCCAGTCTGAAGTGAGGCGTGTGTCACCGTCGATTAGTTTTCCACCTTCGAAGAAATATCCGATGGAGTACATACGGTCATAGTTCAGCGAATCGCAGTAGAGTTTCATCTTCCTGTGAGTAAGTATGACGTTACGTCTGACCTCGCACATCTCGTCGTTTCCGTCGTAGTAGGCATACTCCGATGTCAGCGTCAGTGTGTCTCCCTGTTTCATCCTGACGTGTCCGAAAGCCTCGAATGAGTTAGTCTGCTGATAGTACAGTGCGCTGTCGCAAGTCAGTCTTGCGCCTTTGTGCAAGAAAGCCACGTTACCCTTGACAAACTGTGCGTCAGGGTGTTTGCCATAGATGTCGTATGTCAGTTCGTTGGCGTGCTGCAGATAGACCTTAGTGTCAGTCGTTGTCTTCTTAGCCCTTCCGCGTTTTGCCGGGCGTTTAGCGCCCGACATCCAGCATACGACAAAGAGGCATAGAGTTATAATGAGAATAACCCTATGCCCTTGTAATCCTTTTAATGACATATCTCTGTTTTCACTGTTTCACTGTTGTTACTATTCCGTCGGCATTCTTTCGCTGGCGTTTATTGTCAGTCGTGCAGCCATCCGTCGTATTCGAAGTCGCAGTCTTTGTAGCTGTCCTTCATCCTGACATAGGTGTTTCGGATTTTGTTCTTCACCCATTCGCGTATGAATTCCGTCTTTCTCTTTTCGAGAACGATATCCTTCAGCGTCTGGAAGTCTTCCGTTATCTTCGCCCTGTGTCCTTCTGTTCTCGACTTCAGTTTCACTACGGCACACACCGTCTTGCCTTTGTTGTTGACCATGGTGAACGCCGGCGACACCTCACCCACATTCAGTTGTTCTACGGCGCGTGCCACCTCTGTGGGGAGGTCCTGCATACGGAACTTCGACTGTGTTCGTCCCATACCGTCGTTGTTTGCCATGAGGCCGTTGTTGCTTCGCGTGTCCTTGTCGTCAGAGACGAATGTGGCGGCCTCTTCGAAGGTGAATTTGCCTCTGTGCATCTCGTTGACGAGCGAGTCGAGCATATCTATTCCTTCGTCGATAGCCTCCTGGCTGACTTTCGGTTTTCTTAGAATATGCCTTACCTTTATCTTGTCTCCCCGTTTGTCCACAAGCTGTATGATATGGAATCCGAATTCCGATTCCACTATTTTCGAGAGTTTCTTAGCGTCGGTGAGATTGAATGCCACGGCGGCGAAAGCCGGGTCAAGCATACCGCGGCTCATATAGTCGAGTTCTCCTCCCTGTCTTGCCGAGCCGGGGTCTTCAGAATAGAATCTTGCGAGTGTCTGGAACGTTGTCTCGCCGGAGTTGACACGTTCTGTGTATCCTCTCAGTTCGTCCTTCACCCTATTCACCTCTTCCGTCGTCACCTTCGGTGTGCGTGTAATGATCTGCACCTCCACCTCTGTAGGCACGAATGGTATGCTGTCTTCGGGCATATCCCTGAAATACTGTCTCACCTCAGCCGGCGAGACCTTTATGTCTTCCACGAGTTTCTCTCTCATTCTCTGAGCGAGCTGGTTGTTCTTGTAGTCGTCGTGCAGCGACTGTCTTATCTGCGCCATCGACATCTTTCGGTATTCTTCGAGTTTCTCTTTCGATCCGATGAGAGATATCCAGTAGTTGATCTGCTGCTCCACTCCCTGCGCTATCTCAGCCTCCGTCACCTCTATACTGTCGAGAATGGCCTGGTTCACGAAGAGTTTCTGCAGTGCTATCTGCTCCGGCAGGCGGCAATCGGGGTTGCCTTCAATTACCTGTCCTTCCGCCTCCATCTGTGCTCTGAGCTGCTCAACGTCAGAGAGGAGAATTGCTTCGTCTCCCACAACCCATATCACTTCGTCCACCACGGTACCCGTTTCCTTGTCCTCGACATCTCCGGGTATAGTCTTCGCTGTGTCGGCTGCTGTGTCCTGCGTTGCTTTCTCCGTATCCGTTCGTATGTCGCCTGGCTTTACGCCCACGTTCTGTATCGTGGCGGCGACGGCAAACAAGCCTGCGAGCAGTGCAGGCAGGAGGAGCAGCCGTGATGGCATGAAGGAGAGTTTCGTTCTTTTCATAAAGATATGTGATGTATTATAAGCGTCAATGTTTGTTCACCGTGGCGATGATATCGGGATACACCTCGACGGTATATTTCCGTCTCAGTGCCTCGACCCATTCTTTTTCGAGCGTTGTCTGATAGTCTTCGAGCACGAGGTTTCTGACATCGCTCATCTCTTTCGGTGCTTTCAGTTTCTTTCCGTAGATGGCGTCGATGGGATAGTCTGCGTTTTTCTTCACCTCGACGTTCTTCACTTTGAAGACGAGGCTGTCCACGATGGCGTTGTCACCTTTTTTAAATAGTCCTTTCTCTACGCGTATTCTGATTATGGAATCACCGTTGAATGTAGAGCGCAGTTTCTCGTTCCAGTCTGCGAACTTCAGTCCTTTGACACATTTAGCGACATTCTTCACGTCCTTCTGGTCCTTCACGTGATACACCATGCCCTTGAATCTCGGCTCGTCCCATTTGTATTTCTTCCTGTTCTTCTTGAAGAATGCGTTCAGCCCCTCTTCGTCCTTCGCCGCCTTGTCCCACACCATGCGGCTGCTGATTTCGAACATTAGCAGTCCGTCGTGGTATTCTCTTACGAGGTTGTCGAGTTCCGGGTCCTTAGCCTGCAGTTCCGCGGCGTGTTTGTCCATCACCTGTTGTGGTGTCATTTGTCCGTTCGATGCCTCCACCTCTTTTTCAACCTTGCGGTCGGCGATGCGGTCTCTGATGTTGCGTCTCTCTATGAACGTCATGATGTTCTGCCGCAGCGAGTCGTACGGTTCGAGCATCTTTCTGTCGATAGCCTTTATGATATGCCATCCAACAGGCGAGAGAACGGGTTCTGACATCTCTCCGTTTTTCAGAGCGTATGCCGCTTTGTCAAACTCCTCGAACGTCTGTCCGTGGCTTATCCATCCTATCACTCCGCCTTTTGCTGCCGCTGCTCCGTCGTCAGATTTCTTCGATGCCATATCGTTGAAGTCCGCGCCCTTCTTTATTGCGTTGTAGATTGAATCGATGCGCTGTTTCTTTTCCGCCTCGGTCTGCTTGTCTGCATCGGGCGAGAGACGCACGAAGACGTGTGCCACCTGCAGCAGACCGTCGGGGCCTATGCGTTTCACTTCTGCGTCATAAATGCGGTGTGCCTCCTCTTCAACGTCAGCATCTGTGACGATGGCAGGCTTAATCTGCTGGTCGCGGTATTGCCTGAACTCCTGCTGGTATGACGAGAGGGTGTCGAGCTGTTCGTCGAGTGCCGCCTGCACCTTGAGTTTGTAGTTGATGAAGAGATCCACATATTCGTCGATGTTCTTCTTGTCGATGACGCCCTCAGAATTGTTCTTGTTGTACGAATACTCAAATTCAGAGCGCAGAACCGGTTTTCCTGCAATCTTCATGATTACGGGGTCGGCATTCTGTGCCATCATCGGGGCGGCACAGAAGAGTAAGGCTGCTATCAGGTTTTTCCGTTTCATTATTGTCAGTTTTTTGCCTCTGCGGGGTGATGTCGCCCCGTTGTGCCTGAGGCTTTGTGACATTCTCCGTCAAAAGGCATTCAGCCCCACCTTTCGTAAAGGGCGGGGCTTTGTGCGTTGTTGTTATGTCGTAGTGTTGTTTCTGTCTGTCATTAAGAGTACATTGAGAGTAAGTCACGCCACGCCGTCATCATTCGTGCCTGCTGTAGTTAGGCGCTTCGGATGTGATGGTGATGTCGTGCGGATGCGATTCCATCACGCCGGCATTTGTGATGCGTGTGAACTTTGCGTTGTGCAGTGCCTCTATGGTCTGTGCCCCGCAGTATCCCATACCCGAGCGCAGTCCGCCGGAGAGCTGGTAAATGACCTCCTGCACAGTTCCTTTGTATGGCACGCGTCCTGCGATGCCTTCCGGCACGAGTTTCTTTACGTCGCTTGTTTCCGACTGGAAGTATCTGTCTTTCGAGCCGTTCTTCTGTTCCATGGCTTCGAGCGATCCCATGCCTCGGTACGACTTGAATTTCCTGCCGTTGTATATGATGGTGTCGCCCGGGCTTTCTTCCGTTCCTGCGACGAGCGAGCCTATCATCACCGACGATCCTCCGGCTGCGATAGCTTTCACGATGTCTCCTGAGTAGCGCAGTCCGCCGTCAGCGATGAGAGGCACTCCGGTGCCCTGCAGTGCCGAATATACGTCATAGACAGCCGACAGCTGCGGCACTCCCACACCTGCCACCACGCGTGTAGTGCAGATAGAGCCCGGTCCGATGCCCACCTTCACTGCGTCGGCGCCGTTCTCGACAAGCAGTCTTGCCGCCGCTCCGGTGGCTACGTTGCCCACCACGATGTCTATGTTCTTGAAAGCGGCCTTAGCCTCCACGAGTTTGTCTATCACACCCTTCGAGTGTCCGTGTGCGGTGTCGATGACGATGGCGTCAGCCCCTGCCTCCACGAGCGCCTGCATACGGTCGAGTGTATCGACGGTGACGCCCACTCCGGCAGCCACTCTGAGGCGTCCTTTCTCGTCTTTGCACGCCATCGGCTTGTCCTTCGCCTTCGTGATGTCCTTGTAAGTTATGAGGCCCACGAGGCGGTTACTGCTGTCCACGACAGGCAGTTTCTCGATTTTGTTCTCCTGCAGTATCTCCGCTGCGGCGGCAAGGTCAGTCTGCTGGTGTGTCGTGACGAGGTTTTCAGATGTCATCACGTCGTCTATAGCCTTGTCCATACGGCGTTCAAAGCGCAGGTCTCGGTTAGTGACGATGCCCACGAGATGCCCCTCGTCGTCCACCACCGGTATGCCTCCGATGTGATACTCCGCCATCATGGCGAGTGCGTCGGCGACGGTAGAGCCTCTGCGTATGGTGACGGGGTCGTAGATCATGCCGTTCTCGGCACGCTTCACGATGGCGACGTGGCGTGCCTGCTCTTCGATGGTCATGTTTTTGTGGATGACGCCGATGCCGCCCTCACGGGCTATGGCGATAGCCATTGCCGATTCGGTGACAGTGTCCATGGCTGCCGTCACAAAGGGGATATTGAGACTGATGTTCCGTGAGAACTGCGTTTTCAGTTCTACAGTCTTTGGCAAGACTTCTGAATACGCCGGGATGAGGAGGACGTCGTCGAATGTCAGACCGTCCATTACAATCTTATCTGCAACAAAAGATGACATAATACATTATTTTTTATTGCGTGCAAAATTACCAAAAAATCTTTATATAGACAGCGGTTACGGGATATTTTTATAATATTTTAGTTAACCAACCGGACAATCTACCCTCTCGTGTCTGCTCCCCACATCATTTTCTCCCTTAGTGTGGCGATGTATTTATGGTGTCTGCGTTTTACGATGTTCACCTCGTAGTCCGCCTTGCGTATATGCAGTCGTGCCGTCTCTGGCAGTTTCTCCGACCGTCCGTCGATGGCTACGAGAAACTTGTGTGAGCGGCTCTCTATGTCGAGCGAAATCTCTGCTGTCGCCGGCACCACGATGGGGCGTATGTTCAGGCTGTGCGGCGCTACGGGCGTGAGGCACAGCACGTCGGTCTGCGGCATTATGATGGGTCCTCCGTTAGACAGCGAGTAGGCGGTGGAGCCTGTCGGTGTCGAGACTATGAGGCCGTCGGCGAGGTATGTGACGAGGTTCTCGCCGTCTATGCGTGCGTGTATGGTTATCATCGAGGCGTTGTCCTGTTTCAGCACGGCGATGTCGTTGAGTGCGAAGCGGCAGTTGCCGAGTGCCGCACCCTCTGCCTCCACCTCAATGACGGCGTGCCTCTCCACGATGAAGTTCCCTTTGTATATCATCCCTATCGCCTTCTCCATCTCTGTCGGCGAGACATCGGCGAGATAGCCGAGGCGCCCGGTGTTGATGCCTACGATGGGCACACAGCGCGAGCCCACCATGCCCGCTGCCTTGAGGAAGGTGCCGTCGCCGCCCATCGAGATGACATAATCGACATCGAAGTCGAGCGTGTCGAAGACATGACAGCCCTCGACCGCCAGCTGCTGCACGTCGGAAAGGAAGCGGCAGAAGCGCCGTTCGATATGCACCACCGCCTTCCTCTCGCTCAGGATGGACAGCAGTTTCTGCGCCGCCGTGGATTTCCGCGTCTGGTATTCGTTGCCGAAAATGGCAAAAGTGAGTGTTTTCTTCATTATTCTTTGTTAAAAATGATGCCGTTTGACAAATGTTTCGTATATTTGCAGATGCAAATTTAATATTTTTCATTCTAACCTACAAGAAATCATGGCAAAAGTTTACGAATTCCTTACAAACGGCAACGAAGAGGTCGAGGCCCTTGTCCCGGTCGATGTGCTGCGCCGCGCCGGTGCAGAGGTGGTGCTTGTCTCTACGACAGGCGAGAGAGAAGTGGTGTCCGCGCATGGCGTGAAGATGGTCGCCGACTGTCTCCTCGAGGACACCGACACGTCTGACGCCGACCTCCTGATGATACCCGGCGGTATGCCCGGCTCCGAGATTCTGTGCAACAACGACGATGTGCGCGCCGCCATTGCGCGCCAGTATGACGCCGGAAAACTTGTCTCCGCCATCTGCGCCGGACCAATGATATTCGGTGCGCTGGGCATCTCTGACGGCAAGCGCATGACATGCTATCCCGGCTTCGAGCCTCTCCTTGCCGGTGCGACATACACCGGCGACCTTGTCACTGTCGATGGCAACGTGGTGACAGGCAAGGGTCCGGGCGCGTCGTTCGCCTACGCCTTCACCTTGTGCGAGCTTCTTTTCGGCAAGACAACGGCTGACGCGCTGCGCGAAGGGATGATTTATACGTTTTAGCTGACGGAAAAAAAAGTTGGCGTTGTCTTTACGGCAACAGAGACAACGATGACAACGTGAAGAACATATACAAATCTCCATGACCTTCTTCTCACAGGACATAAAGTTCTTGTCGGGCGTGGGACCGAAGAAGCGCGACATCCTTGCCCGCGAGGCGGGCATAGAGACGTTCGGCGACCTCATAGAGTACTACCCCTACAAATACATCGACCGCAGCCGCATCTACGCCATTCGCGAGATGTGCGGCGAGATGCCGTATGTCCAGATTCGCGGCAGCATCCTCTCGTGGGAAGTATATGACACGGGCAAGCGGCAGAAACGCTATGTGGCACACTTCAACGACGGCACAGGAACGGTGGACCTCGTATGGTTCAAAGGCGGCGAGTATGCCTACAAGACGTATTCCGTCGGCACGACATACATCGTCTTCGGCAAGCCCTCCGTATATATGGGGCGCTACCAGTTCTCGCATCCTGACATCGACGCCGCCGATTCGCTCGTCCTCTCGGAGATGGGTCTGCAGCCCCACTATCTCACCACGGAGAAGATGAAGGCGGCGGGACTGAACTCGCGGGGCATGGAACGGCTGACGAAGGCTCTCGTAGCGCGTATGCCTGCCGTAGATGAGACGCTGCCGCCGTTCATCACCGCACCGCTCAGCCTCATCCCGCGCGACGAGGCACTGCGACGCATCCACTATCCGCGCAACAGCGAGGAGATGGCTGCGGCACAGAAACGGCTGAAGTTTGAAGAGCTGTTCTTCGTGCAGCTTAATATAGTAAGGTACGTGAACCGCCGCCACCGTATGTTCTCCGGCTGCGTCTTCAGCACCGCGGGTGCGCCGCTCCACCGGTTCTACAACGACAACCTCCACTTCCCGCTCACCTCTGCCCAGCAGCGCGTCGTGCGCGAGATATTCGACGATATGCGCTCGGGACGGCAGATGAACCGTCTGCTCCAGGGCGACGTGGGGTCGGGCAAGACACTCGTCGCACTCCTCGTCATGCTCATCGCCGTAGGCAACGGCTATCAGGCGGTGATTATGGCACCCACCGAGATTCTCGCCGAGCAGCACCTCGCCACCATCTCACACTTTCTGAAAGGCATGGACATCAACGTCGCCCTCCTCACGGGCATGGTGAAGGGCAAACGCCGGAGAGAGGTGCTGGAGGCTGCCGCCGACGGTTCGCTAAACATCCTTGTCGGCACTCATGCCGTGATAGAAGACACGGTGGTCTTCAAACGCCTCGGCCTCGCCGTCATCGACGAGCAGCACCGCTTCGGCGTGGCGCAGCGCGCCCGTCTGTGGAAGAAGGCGTCTGACACCGCGTCAGCCGCCGTGCCGCACATCCTCGTCATGACGGCGACACCTATACCCCGCACTCTCGCCATGACTCTCTACGGCGACCTCGACGTCTCTGTCATCGACGAGCTGCCGCCAGGCCGCAAGCCGGTGCATACCATACACCGCTACGACGACCAGCTCGCACCGCTCTTCGCCAACCTGCGGCGCGAGATAGCGAAAGGCAGACAGGCATACATCGTCTATCCGCTCATCAAGGAGAGCGAGAAGATGGACCTGAAAG
>CALZMB010000033.1 GCA_945788485.1 uncultured bacterium
TGTCTATATTCAGCGGTGCTCATCAATTTCATAGTCCAGGCTGGTCGTGACATATTCTTTATAATATCCACTAATAATCTATTGATAGTCAACTTTGTTGGTCACTTACGGAACTCTTGAATTACAAATGTCTATTCTTGTTGCTCAAGATATTTCTGATATTCTGCCACGATGTCGTCTATGGAGACGCCGAGAAGCTGCATATCGTGGAAGAGCTGCCGCAGAGTGTCGTCCATCAGGGTTGCGCGCCGCCGTTCGGTGATGCGTTCCTTTGCGCCCTCTGCAACAAAATATCCCATGCCGCGCTTCTGGAAGATGATGTTGTCGCGGCTCAGTTGCTCGTATGCCTTCACTGCCGTATTCGCGTTGACCTGGAGAAGCGCGCCGTAGTCGCGAACGCTCGGGATGCGCGAGTGCTCTGTCAGACGCCCGGAGAGTATCTCGTTGCAGATACGGTCGTATATCTGAAGGTAGATGGGCTTTTCTTGTGAGAAGATCTGCATAATATGGATGTAGTATAGGATTCTTTGTTCAGGTGGGGTTAGCCTCAGTTATGTACCTTGTTGTTTATCACCTGTATGCGGCAGAAGAGGCGGTAAGACAGCCAGTAGTTCAGCGCGGAAAGGCTGAACGCGACGAAATACGCCAGGCAACGCACCGCCATTTCGTCAAAATGCAGGTGGATGGCTATGAGGTAGCCGTTCTTTTCGGCAAGAGCGTCGGCGGCTCCCATTACCATCCCGACAATGAAGGAAATCAGCAGGGGTATGAGAATCCATAGCAGGACGGTCCACAACATGGGACGGCGGCGGAAATAGCACGCCCCGAACACGAAAGTGGAATGTACGAAAAGCGTGAGAATACAGAAAACCTCGGGTTCGATGGAAATGCACTCCGACAGCTCAGTGAAGAAAAGCAGGGTCAGAGAATATGCCGACTTCGTGATAACGAATGACACCAACGCCTGCAGACAGTCGGCTATAAGCAGTCCGGCAAAGAACAGCAGGGCTGACCAAAGGGTCTTAATGATGAAATTCGAGAGATACTTCTCGATGTTTGACGCAGGCAACATAGCGTAGTTGACAATCGTCTGCTTGGTGCGGAGGTTGAAAGTCAGCTCTGAGGCAAACGCCATCATGACGACGGGGAAAATAAACGCGCACACCTTTGCGGCGATGGTAACGGAGCCATAGTCGGCTACTCCCGCGAACCACGACGATATGCAGGACATGACTGTGAGCAGGAAACAAACGGAAGCAAAGCGGACTACGGTGCTCAGATGATTGCGCTTGTTGCACGCGATGTTCCATTTCAGGACTTTGAGAAATCTGTATGTGTTCATTGTAGTGTCTGTTTTGAAAGCGCGAGGCTGCCGGCAGCCTTCGCAGGTGGTATTTTGTTTGAAGCAGGGTATTTCATGCACGGAGTACATATCCGCATCCGTCTGAGCCTCAGTTGTGCCTCAGCTTGAGGTGGGTGGTATCAATCTCGCCCGAACCGGCGATGTTCTTGGTCAACGTGTTGAGGTCGCCGCTAAGCTCAATCTCGCCGCTGCCGGCAATCTCTGCCTTCGCGTGGTCGCAGTTGTTCATCTTCAGAGTGACGTCGCCGCTGCCCGCAATGCCGATTTCGGTATGGTTAGTGCCATACAACGACGCCTCGATGTCGCCGCTGCCGGCTATGCAGAATTTCGCCGTCTCGGCTGACACCTTGACAATCTTCACGTCGCCGCTGCCCTGGATTGAGCAGCCAAGAAGCCCGGATTTTACTTCCGCGAGTTCTATGTCGCCGCTGCCGGCTACATTGACCACCATGTCTTTGGCTGTCATAACGTCTTTGCACTCGAACTCAGAACTGCCGTTGACATAGATTTTCTCTAACGACGGACCGCTGACATAAGCCACGATGTCGGCGTCGTCCTTGCCGATGACGATGCTGCTCTTCATACCTTTGTGAAGGTCATAGCTTATACGGAGCGTGCCGTTCTCACCTACTTCAACCTCTACTTCTTTCATGCACGTTTCTGAACAGCGCACCATGACAGATGCGGTGTCGGAAACGGTGTAGATGACATCTACGCCTGACGCCTCGATGCCGGTGAAGTCTGACACCGCGAAGGTCTTCTCGATGATGTTTGAATCATCAACTTTCACAATGCTCATTGTGCATGAGCACAACAGGAATGAGATGACAGCCATGACAGCTGCAACGATTGAATTATAAACTGAAACTTTCATAGTCGTAGGTTTTATATTGGGGTATGTTTTTGTTGCTCTGGGTTGCTGCTGCTGTTTCTTCCGAAAGCCGCAGCGTGTCACAAGAAAGCGATGCGGAAATCATCGGCTCACTTTCCTATTTCTTCTTTTATCGAAGTGACGGCATTGAACAGCACCTCGAGATTGAGCTGCGTCTCGGGTCGCACGCCGCGTTTCGCCATCACGATGTTGCCTTTTGGCGACGGCTCTGCATACAGCGCGTCTGCCATGTCATCGACGGTACGCTCTTCAAAGACATATTCGTGACAGATGTCCTCTGTCGATTTGTTCAGCAGGATGCCGTTCTCGGAGAGGATGACGATATGGTCGAGCACCGCCTCGATGTCGTGAACCTGATGCGTGGAGATGATGATGGTCCGCTCTTCGGTCATGTTGCGGCTGATCACCCGGCGGAACTGAGCCTTCGACGGAATGTCAAGGCCGTTCGTAGGCTCGTCCATCAGGAGGTAGCGGGTGCCTGTCGCGATGGCGACACTCATGAAGGCTTTCTTCTTCTGGCCCATAGACAGCTCGTTAAGCTTCACTGTCTCTGGCAGGTCAAATTCCTTCAGACACTCCTTAAGGACAAGTTCTGAGAAGTTCGGATAGAACGGGGCAGTAATCTTCACATACTCGCTGATTGTCGTGTTGGGCAAGAAGAACTCCTCCGGGACGAGGAAAATATCCTTCAGCAGTTCCGGGCTGCGCCGGCTGCTGACCATACCGTCAACCGTCACTCTGCCCGTATCGGGTTTCAGCAAGCCGCTGATGAGATACAACAACGTGCTCTTTCCGACACCGTTCTTGCCCAAGAGACCGCATATATGGTTCTCGGAAAGGCTCAGGTTGAGATATTTCAGCACATCTCTCTTAGAGCCGCGATACTTGAAACTCAGGTTTTCAACATTAATCATCGTTATGCCTCCTATGCTTTTTCTGATTGGTTTGATTTGTCAATAAACAAATATTAGTGTACTACTGTAGTATTACACCGCAAAAGTATGCATATTTTACTTTCCTTGCAAATTCAGAGTGGTGCATTTAACATTCTATACAAGAAAACCATGCAATATTAACCGTTATTAACAAAATAGCATATTGATTGGCAAAACAAACGCGACTGGGGTTTAAAACAGAAAATGCGCCACAAACTAATGTAGCGCATTGGCAGTGAATATGAATGTTGTTGGGTCTGAATCAAAAATAATAAGCGAGGCCTATCTGCCATCCGCCCGTCTTGCTCTTGACTTCACTGACGGTGTGAGAGACTGCATCCGTGAACTTGAACTCGCCCGTCTTGCCGCACGGAATGTTGTAGTTGGCTTTCACTTCAAGGTGGTTGACGAGCATGACACCGGCACCGAGGTTGATGCTTATGTCGCTGTTCTTCCATGAATAATTGTATTCTTCAACGTCCTTGTCTCCTACAAGGAAGGCGAACTGCGGACCGGCGAAGATGAAGAAGCTTGCCTTGTGGCCCAGGCCGAAGCCTTTGCGGAGGTTGAGAGGCAAGGCGACAGTCTTGCGGCGAAGCGCCGGACCTTGCGTTGATGAAGGTGTATCGCCGTCCTGCAGATATATCTCAGGGTCTGCCTCCCACTGGTTGTAGATTAAAGAAGCGTCAACATCGAAACCGAGCGGCAGACCTATCTTCATCGTTGGGCCTACATAGAAGCCCGTACGGTTGGAAGAATCAAAGATGGAACTGTCAAATGACATGTTCGTGATGTTCAGTCCGCCTCGCAAGCCGAACTTTATCTTTGCGTCGGATGTAGCCGACAGGCAGACAATCGAAATTATTATAAGCAGTGTCTTACGCATAGTTGTATGTTGGTTGAATCTTTTTTGCTATTGAAAAATGAGCGGCATTGACATCATCTCACTCATGCACGATGTCGAAACGTGAGTGTTTTGCAGACGCCAATCAGTGTCTCTCACGTCTGACAGAGACTCTTGCGGCAGACGACGAAGAGCTTTTCGCCGGCTTGTTAGTCTGTTTCTTGGATACAGAAGAAGAGGAAGCGCGTCGGTTGTTCTGCTTCTTCGCCTTCTTCTTGTCAGCTTTCAGAGTCTGTTCCTTGACCTTCGCGATGCTGTCGAGAGAATCTTTCTTTGCCTGATCGCCATAGACATTCTTCTCGAAAGCGAGCAGTTCGTTCTCTATCCGCTGCTGCTCTTGACGCATGGCAGAATCTGTCGGGCAGTATTGCGCGAGGGTCCTGCCCAGCATATTGTTGGTTTTGTAGATGTCGCCCTTGTATTTGTTCTGCGTGAAATAGTCGTCTGCAGACATCACGGCGGCGTTGTTGACATCAGAGGTCATGACAGTCTGCTTGGCAAGGAAAGGCGCGAGGTCGTCGTACTTCACCCAGAAGAGCGGATATTTCGCCGTCCCGTCGCCGAAATCATCCTCTCTGCTCATCACCGGACAAAGCGACATGACCTTCTTGTGGAATGTTGACGTCGCCTGGTCATAGTATGCCGACTCCTTTATATAATACGATTTCACCTCTCGCGAAGGGATGTCGGCGTTGTCAAGACGCAGTTTCCCGTCCACCCTTTCGTAGTAGATGTGATAGTTGTCAAGAAGGGCGCGAGGCCTGACACGTGCCGAATCGGTGAACACCTCGTTGCCGTCAAGACGGTATTCGTATGCCGGCACCTGACCCGAAAGGACGAGCTTGAAGATGTAGGTGAACATATTCATCTGTCCATCGACAGGCTCTACAGGATAGTAAAGCCCTGAGTTGGCGTTATCCATGAGGTTCAGTTCACGGTAGATATCTCTTCTCCACACCACGTCTTCGTCCATAGGAGCAGATGTGGGAAACGAGATTTGCGCCCTTGTCGTGAGGGTGTTGCTTCGCGACTGCGCTGTCTCTCTCGCCGCGTTGCGGCGTGCTGCAGGCTGTGCCATGGCATACTGCATGGCGAAGACAGCCAGCATAAGTATGGTGAAAGTCTTTCTCATTATTTAACGATGATTTCCATAGAAGCCGGGAGTTTACGGACGATGCCGTCTGGTCCGACTGCCGTGATGCGTGAAATATAGAATCGCTTGTTGCGCGAGAGTTTTCTGAATGCGTCCATCTGCCTTGCCGAGAACATCGTACCGTCGCTGACCATAGGCACTGCGTTGCCCATGTTGTCGAAGAAGACAGCCTCGAATCCTGTCACTTTGAATTCAATGTCAAGCAGTCCGTCGTCAATAGCGGCACGTATTCCTTTAGCAGACATGAGCTGAGACTTGGCAAGTCCGCCTCCGCGGAACCTGTCCGTGCCGAGAAGGATATATGCTGTAGGGTCAGGCAGCTTCCTTACATGGAACGTGTATTGCCCCATCTGCTGCGCCTTGCCAGTCTGTGTTGACATGACAGTGATAGTGACATCTTGCCCCACATTGGCAGGACGGGCGATATACTTGCCCGGAGCGACGGGCTGTAACGTGCCTCCTGACATAGTGGCTGACACTTTGTTGAGCGGCACGCCAGGCACAGAGATGCTGATAGGGTTAGAGTATCCGGCATACAGGACATTCATGAGGTCGGCTGAAACAGTGGCAGAGGGGTCAACGACAGTGTATTTCTGCTCGAAATCACGACGTATGCTCTCCCCGTTTCTGTTTACCGTGGTGATATATCCGGCAAGAGTGAAGTCTCCGGTGCGCGTTGTGGTAATCTCATATTTGTTGTCCGGCAGGTTCACCTGTCGTCCGCCGATGAAGATTTGCGGCTGTTGTGTCGTATCGACAGCAGCCATTACGATGCGTGCCGAGAACCTGTCGCCTCTCACGACTGTCTGTGCATTTGGGATGACAAAGGCGGAAAGCTTGTTGACACGGATATCCTTCATGTCTATGTTGCTGACAAGAGTGTGCAACACCTCACCTTCTGCATACCTCACGTCGCTTTGCAGCTTCGACAACATAGTCACGGCGGCGGCGACCGGCATACCTTCGAACATATACTCTTCCCAATTCTTGTTGTATGGGTTTGACTTCCCTTTTATGGCAGTGGTAAGGCTTCCCTCGATAATCTTGCGTTTCGCCGGGTCTGCGACCATATTCAGTATTCTCGTCCTGAAAGAATCTATAGCGTCTCTGAGTTCTTTTCCGCGTCCTGTCCCGGGCGCGAGCATGACCTGGTTTGCCGCTTCAAGGTCGTCTTTACGGTCAATGTTGTTCAGGTCGGCATCCTCTCCGTCCGCCTCAACAGCTATGGCGAGCTTCAGTTCTTGCGCGAGATTGAAGAGCGAGTCGCTCATCTGCTTCACCTCAGTTGCACGTTCAAACCATTCCTTCACCTTGTTCGGATTGGTTTTCATCTGCTCGACGAAGTTGCTGTATATAGCCTCGTTCTGCTTCGATGAGTTTGTCGTGGTTCTGTTTATGCTCTCCTCGACGACGGAGAAACCGTCAAGCACCTCGTTAGAGATGTTCATGGCGAGCATAGCCATGAGCACCACATACATGAGGTTAATCATCTTCTGTCTTGGAGAGACATAATTTTTCTTTATAGCCATAGTGGAGCAGTTACTTCATGTTTACAGACATAGCCTCTATCATGCGTGCATAGATGGCGTTGAGTTCAGCGATTTGCTGTGCAAGTTTGCGTGTCTGGTCGTTTATCTCGTCTTGAGTGTTCACCTGTTGTGAAGCAGCCTTGAGCTGCAGTTCGTAGATGCGCGCGATGCCTGTCAGAGTTCTGTTGAGGTTCTCCATCTCTTCTGAATCGGTTGTAAGACGCTCGCTCTGCGCGCCTACTTTAAGCAGCAGCTCGTTCAGTTCGTTGAGGCGGTCAACGTAAGTTGTCGTTGCCTCTTCCATAGCTACAGCTGTCTCAGGCGATACAGCAGGCGCCGGGGCTCCGACATTAATCACTCCGCCTGTCACAGAAGCGGAAGCCGGCTGCTGAATCTCTGCATCTACCGGCTGCTGAATCTCTGTGCCAACAGGCGCAGCGACATTCTGCGCGCCTCCCATCTGCCCGAAGACGATGGTCTGCGGCTGGTTTCCGGCAACCGCGATTGCTGGTTCTATGATTTCCGGAGCGGCGATATTGCCAATCCCGTCAGTGGTGTTGCCGCTTATAACAGTATTGTCAACGTCCCCGTCGGCTTCAAGTTCCGCTGCTAACTGGCTGTCGGTAGTGAGTTCTTTGCCGTCAGATGTCTTGTCAAACGGTCTGTCGAACGCCGCGATAAAGAACACGAAGACCTCCGTGCCCATACCGATGTAAAGCATGATGTTTGCACCGGGCAGGTGAGTGAGTTTGAACAGAGTGCCGAGAATCACAATTGACGCTCCCCATGAATACGCATAGTTCATGAAAGTCTGTCCCGCTACGCTTTCCATCCATTTCTGCAAGAGATAGATGATGTTGTATCTGCTATATTTTGCCATTGTTGTTTCAGTGAAAGATTAATACGTTAGTGAGGGCATTACTTACGTTTCTGCTGCTTCTGGTTGACATTAGAAGAGCTTGCGAGCGAGCGAACGCATCTGAATCCGACATACGACCGCGGCATATTCTGATATTCCCAGCTTCTCCATGCAGAGCGGATGAAAGACTCCGGGTCTTTCCATGAGCCGCCTCTCACAGACTTTTTCTTCAGCCTGTACGGGTCTTCGAGCGCGGCTTTGTATTCGAGTTGCGGGTTCATGTCGTTCATTGCAGACACTCCCGCCTCAGTATAGACGGTCGAAGTCCATTCCGCGACATTGCCCGCCATGTCAAACAGTCCGTTTGAGTTAGCGCCGTAGCTTCCCACACGGCTCGTGATGAGGTTGCCGTCCATTACGTAATTGCCTCTGTCAGGCTTAAAGTTGGCGTAGAAGCAGCCGTCTTCGTTCTTCGTGTTCTGTTCGTTCCACGGGAACTCCGTGCCGTCCTTGCCTCGTGCTGCATACTCCCACTCCGCCTCTGTCGGCAGTCTGTAGCGCTGCACATAGCGTGCCTGGGGTCCCAGCCCTTTCAGCAAGTAGTCGGTTCTCCATGCGCAGAAGGCATTAGCCTGCTCCCAAGTGACGCCGACGACAGGATAGTCGTTATATGTAGGATTGCTGAAATAGTTTCTGAGATAGATTTCGTTGTCGGAGTTCTTGAAGTCGTTGACCCAGCAGGTGGTGTCAGGATAGACGTTGACGATATAAGTGTTGAGGAAGTCCCATGGCCCGGTGAGCTGTCTGTTGATAGTCTCCCGTACGATGTTTCCGTCATCATCAATGTACGCGGTATCTTTAGAAATCATCACCACTTCGTCCGGGTCAACCGTTATGTCAGTGTTGAGATTCCTCTCATTCGGGTTAGTGCGGTTTCTGCGCAGGGCAGCCGTGGTGTAGTCGTAAATCTCGTATCTGTAGTTGAGTTGTGCTGCATCGAGCAGTTTCTCGCCTGTCGCGGGGTTTGTGACATACATGCTTTCTATGGCGCGCTGTTCGTCTTCGTTAGGTTTTCTTGGCAGTTGCTTCTTCCAGTTGACGCGCGGCGTGATTGGATTTCCCTCTTTGTCTTCGGTAATCATATACGATTCGTCACCTCCGTAAGCGGGGTCAGCAAGTCGTGTACGGAGGATAGAGTCCCTGACCCACTGCACGAACTGCTTGTACTTAGAGTTAGTGACTTCCGTTTCGTCCATCCAGAAGCCGTCCACACTTATTTCCCTGACCGGCGTTTCCTTTCCCCACAGCGAGTCCTGGTTCTCTATACCCATCTTGAGGTATCCACGTTTCACGAGCGTCATGCCGTATGGCGTAGGTTCGGAGAAAGCTTTTCCTCCTCCCACTCCGGTCACTTCGCCTCCGCTTCTTGTAGAAGTCAGTCCTTTGCTGCCCATACAAGCCGTGAGCAGGAGTGCGACAACAGCGCAAAATAATATATATGTATGTTTCATATCAGTATTTGGTGAATGTCGAGTCTTGTAGTTACTATATATAATAAGGTATAAAGAAATACTGTCTTATAGTATTCTTGACGCTTTGTGTATGTTTTTTCCTTTCTTCACGATATTGAGTGGCATCTTGTACGCGACAGCAAGTTCGTGCGAGCCGTTGCCAGGATTGATGCCCGACGTGTAGCATTCGTATCCGTAAGAGACGAGCACTCCGTGGAAGTTCATGCCAACGAGGAAAGTGACAGAGTTTGCCGGGCTGTATGACAGTCCCCCGTAGAATATCTTTTTCTCGTGTGTATAAAGCAGCCTTCCTGTTATGTCGGCTCTGTAGGCGTTTCCGTCAGTACGTCCGATTGCAGATGTTTTGAGTTTGATATATGGGTTTCTGAGTTTGAAGGTATATCCGGCAGTGAGATAGTATGTTGCATCTATCTTCAGTTCGTTTGTTTCTCCGAGCGCGACAGTAGGCGCAGTGAGATGCTGCGCCGACACCCCGACATAGAAGTCTTTCAGTGTATAGTACAGTCCGAGCCCGAGATCGAATGCGTTTCCGTTTACAGATGAGGTTGTGAAAGCCGGGTCGCTGCTGTCCTCGACATCAAGTTTGGTGCCGTCAAACTGTTCTACGAGCAGTCCTGCCTGGACTCCTACGCTCAGCGTGCCTTTGAAGATGTTTATCTTCTTCGCATATTGCAGCGCGATGCGTTTATGGTCGAAGAGTCCGAGTTTGTCGTCCATGAACACCAGTCCGGCACCATGCAGTGTATTAAGGAAGCTGAACGGCATGTCCGCGGCTACGTATGCCGTTTGCGGGTTACGTTCGAATCCCGCCATGTCCATGGCGTATGCGGCATTGATATTGAGCATCGTCTCCTTTCCGACGGCAGCTGCATTGAAGCTTGGCTCCATATCATAGTAGTGGCTGAACAACACGTCATACTGAGCATCGGCATGGTTTGCCAAAGCCAGAGCGACGCATAATAGCGTCATCCTAATGTGTTTGCGCATGAATGCCGTTGTTGTCTTTATACTATTTGCCACAATGATATAACGTCTGAATATGTTGTTTATTGTTTTCAGATATTTTTTTTTTGCTTCATGAGCCACTGCTGTGCTAAGCGAAAACTTGGCTTCAGTTGTTAGAAATGTATAAAAAAACGTTGTTGAATGAGCGTGAATCCGTGTTTTTTCGTATTTTTGCAGATGCGGCGTCGATGTGACTTGCCGCTCACGGCATATTCCGGCGTCAGCCGCCCAATCCGAAACGCATATCTACAAATCATTCTTTTACCAATGTCATCAAACATGAAAACAGCCTCATCGTTGCTGTTCAGCACCTTCATTTTTCTTCTTCCGCTATTTGGAGCAGAAGCCTTTGCCCAGTCAAAGGCGGGCGACGAGAAGCCTTCCGCCCCTCCGAAGCGTTCTAAGTATGAGTTTGAGCGCAACCTGCCGAGTTATGCTCACGAGATGCTTCGTGACCTTTCCTACCCTCTCGCTTGGGGCAACAGCCCCATAAGCGATTTCAACGAATGGCGTAAAGCTGCCCGTCAGAAGGTCTTCGACTGCATGCTTGCCCCTCCGCCTGCTGTTGCAGACTATGCAGTCAAAGTTCTTGCCGAGGAGAAGCGCGACGGCTACACGGCGCGCAAGATAGAGATTCGGCTGTCGAAATACTATACTGTCCCTGCCCTTGTGCTCATCCCCGACGGCAAGGGTCCGTTCCCTGCCGTGAACTGCCTGCACGACCACGGCGCACATTTGTATATCGGGAAGGAGAAGATGATACGCCCTATAGTGTCGCAGAAATCATCTGACGGCTCCGCTACAGAGGACGAGCTTGTCCTGAAGGATGCCGACGAATGGGTTTCCGGGCTTTACGACGGCCAGTATGTGGGCGACTACCTTGCCCGGAACGGCTATGTGGTGTTCTCAGCCGACGCTCCGATGTGGGGCGAGCGCGGGCAGAAGGAGGGCGCGCGACGCGACCGTTATGACATGATAGCCGGCAACATGATGATGTACGGCATCGACTTGAGCGCTTTCATGACCTACGACGACATCAGCGGTACTGACTTTCTCGCCACAATGCCAGAGGTTGACGCCTCTCGCATCGGCTGCATGGGCTTCTCGATGGGCGGCTATCGTTCGTGGATGCTGTCTGCGTTGAGCGACAAGATAAAGGTCGGCGTGTCGGTATGCTGGATGGTGACGGCTGACGAGCAGATGTCTTTGAAATACAAACGTACTGAGAACGGCGGCTTCGCCAACTGTTTCCCGGGCCTGCGTCTATGGTTAGACTATCCTCATATAGCGAGCATCGCTTGTCCGAAGCCTATGCTTTTCATCAACGGCAGCCAGGACAAGCTGTTCCCAGTGGCAGGCGTGGAGAAGGCGTTCGGCATCATGCACGGCGTGTGGGACAGCCAGGGACAGGGCGACAAGCTACAGACGGAGCTGTGGGATGTGCCTCACAGCTGCTACAAGCCGGCTCAGAAACTGATGCTGGAGTTCTTCAACAAACACCTCTGACGTGCCGGTGACAGCCCCGAGGACGGTGTAAAACCGTTCTGACGGCGGTGCCGCGCCATACGGCAATGCCGTCCTTTGTCATAGTGCGAGGAATATCATGTGCGCTACGCATGGAGCCTTCGGGCTTCATGTGTAGCGCATTGTTTTTCTCAGCGTCTCAGCGCGAGGTTGTAGTTGTAGTAGTTCTTGTTGCCGGTGATGTTCTCCACCACTTTCAGGAACGGCGGAATGCACACCTCTTCGTGGCACAGCCCGCCCTTTGTCTCCAGAATCATGAGGTCAGCCTTCGGTTCGACGTATGTGTCAAGCTCATAGTAGTGTCCCTGCCAGATGAAGCTTCGGCGGTGTTTGCGTATTGTGGCGCGGTATGGGTCAGCCTGTTGCAGCATCGATTCGTAGAGGCTGTTGTTCACCTGGCGTTCAGTGATGAGCTTCTCTGTCTGCGAGGGATAGCGCGTGGATGTGAGGATGTTGATTGTCTGTCCGTAGATACGGCGTCTGCGGAGCCTCACCTCGCATCCCGGGTCAGCCACGAGATAGGTCTGTGTTATCTCGCTCTCTATGCTCTCCGGCATCGGTCCGACGATTTCTACGATATATTTGCACTCTTCCTTTACAGGCAGCGGGAGTTCGAGCACCTGCGATATCTCTTCCAAGACACGGTCGAGCTTGCGGTCGAAGTCTGAGTTGTTGTCTATGACGCGGAAATGCGGATGCTTCGACCATGCGTCGAGCACTTTCCTGTCGAGCGTGCGTGCTATGCGCAGCCCCTCTTCGTTCGCCTGCTCATATCTCTGCGCGTTGTTGGCAGTGGTATAAAACTGTTCTGCCCCGTCAGCAGCCGTGACGAGGTGGAGGACGGCGTCATAGCGTCTGATGAGCTGTTCTGTCGTGCTGCCAACCTTCTGCGCGAGGTCTTCCCACATCTCTTCTGAGATGTATGCCGAGATGTCCATGGTGCCGCGGTCGCATATCACGACGCATGGCTGTTCGGCAGCAAGCGTCTGTGCCATGCGCATGATGCTGTCTTCGAGCATGAGCTGGAGCTGCAGGATGACGAGTTCGCCTTCGTAATAGAAACTTTTGTTCTCGGTGAGATAGTTCCATCCCGCCTGCGTCACCATCGTAGGCACCTCAGGCACTGTAAAGACTTTGTATCCCATGTTAGAGAAATGCTCGGTCACTCTGACGAGCGCCGTTGTCTTTCCGGCGCATGGTCCTCCCGTCAGCACTATGCGTTTGATGTCTCTCATTGTTCTGCGGATTGTTTTTGTCTCTTGTGTATGTATTTTATTTTTGCGCACAGCACGTCGAACTGTGTCTGCAGTGAGTCTCTCAGCATACGCTTGCGGGTGAGCGCGGTGAGTTCTTGCGCTGTCGCGGTGCCGGCGCTTTTGTGTTCCGCGACGCTTTTCTCCATGTCGCGGAAGATGCGTTTCTCCGCCTCAAGCGCGGAATCGACATACGCCAGCTGCTTCTGCGCGATTCTCAACGACGCGCTTTGATACAGCTTCAGCGCCTCTTTTCTTTCGTTTATCGCCTTCGGGAACTTCGCCCTCAGCGTGTCGATGGCGACGAGGCACGCGCTGTCTCTGCCCTCGGCGTAGCTTTTCCGCATCTCCGTGACGAGCGTCTGCAGCTCCTTGTCCTGCTTCTCGGCACATCCGGCGAGTGTCGCCGCGAGTGCTATATATATAATAAGGTGTA
>CALZMB010000034.1 GCA_945788485.1 uncultured bacterium
ATTGATGACGTGATGGCAGCTGCTGACGAAAAATGCGCAACACAAACGACAGCGAATGACGGCAGATTTGAAGCAATGCAATTCTCTCTGATTACATGTTCGCCCCATGACGAGGTGTATAGCTTGTATGGACATTCTGCCTTACGAGTAAAAGATGAAGCGCGAGGGGAGGATACTGTTATCAATTATGGCATATTCTCGTTTTCAAAACCTTTCTTTGTCCTGAGATTCGTTTTCGGACTGACTGACTATGAAGTGTGGCCTGTACCTTACTACCTGTTCATATCAGAATATCAGAGGCATGGATGCCGCGTAACCGAGCAAGTGCTCAATCTTCGTGCTGAAGAAAAAGAGAAACTGTACAATGCACTTGCAGAGAACTGCCTGCCGGAGAACAGGGTATATAGATACAATTTTGTTTATGACAACTGCACGACGCGGGTTCGCGATATGGTGTGCCAGAATACTGAAGGCAAAGTGGAATTCATGACCTCTGTCCCTGACAACACTACATTGAGGAGCCTCACGCATGAAATGACACAAGGACACCCGTGGGCGCGATTGGGAAATGACATGCTGCTCGGAATCGGTGCTGACAGGCAGATGGACAAAATGCAGATGCAGTTCTTGCCGCAGAAAATGTCGGAGGCTTTCGATTCGGCTTACATCTGTCGAGATGAGGTGAAAGCGCCGTTAGTCATTTCAAAATCCACTCTTTTTGACGGAAATGAGACAGAAAACAGTGAAGCCACACTCTTCACGCCGATGATGGCGGCGGTGCTGATTTTCTTGCTGACAGCTGTGATGACGGCTGTTGAATGGAAACGGAAGATGTATTTCTGGTGGTTTGACGGTATATTGGAAACTGCTGTCGGATTAGCAGGAATAGTGATAACGGCTATGTTGTTCTCACAACATCCTACCGTAAATGCAAATATTCTTATCCTTCTCTTCAACCCTCTGCCGCTTTGTTTTGGAATACAGGCAATTGCGCACAGAAACAAGAAACAGAAACACTGGCTGTGGAAAATAAAGATGATAATGCTCTGCCTGATGATTGTACTCTATTCTTTTGGCGTTCAATACATCGACCCCGCTGTCTTGTTGACTGCTGTCGCCCTGTTGATGCGCTGTGCTGTAAACGCAGTCGCGGCAAATGAGGTGGAAAACAAAAAACACGACGCTTGAAGCGTCATATTCTGAATATAACAAAAACAGATGAACAGATACTTCTATATACTATTTATCTCTCTCCTCGCTGCAGCAGAAGCGGATGCGCAGAATGTTGCCGTTCAAGGCACAAAGAATGACGCTCCCTCAAAACTTGTGGTGAACATTGTTGTGGATCAGTTGCGTTCCGACTATCTGAACCATAACATGTCACGTTATGGAGCGAACGGATTCCGCAAACTGTTGACGCAAGGCATGGTATTTGAAAATGCCGGCGTACCGTTTCTTCCTGTTGACATAGCATCCGCAACGGCAGCCATCTCTACCGCCACCACACCGCGTTATAACGGTATTCCTTCAGAAGAATGGATGTCGCGCAAGACGGCGCGTAAGACATCATGCACCGCTGACCAGGTCTCTCTGCTGACACCACGCGCCAATGACCCCACCCCTGTCAACCTGCTCGTTTCTACGCTCGGCGACGAGATGAAGATAGCAAGCCAACATGGTTCGAAGGTGTTCAGTGTCGCGCTGACGGCAGACGCAGCCGTCATGCTTGCCGGACATTGTGCCGACGGAGCTTTCTGGATTGACCCCCAGTCCGCTCAATGGACGGCGTCGAACTTCTATCAGAAACGGCTAACCGATTGGCCTGCCGATTTCAACAGGCAGCAGACAGCGCAACGCAAGAAACTGCTTTCTGCACAGCCTGCAAAGACAGTGTCAAAAAAGACATCCGGGCAGAGAAACGACGCAAAGAAAGATTCTTCAAGACAGGTAAAGCAAACTGTTTACGCCAAGTCTCCTTCTGTGAACAAATATATCACCGACTTTGCACTTAAATGCGTAGAGGCAGAGAACCTTGGCGGAGACAATGTGCCGGATTTGCTCAACGTAATGTATTATGCCGGAGACTGTCATGCAAGTACATTCACCAACCAGGCACAGATTGCGGAGACATACAAAGAGATTGACAATGCGATAGCGTCTCTCGTGTCAGGCATAGAACAGAGGGTAGGGAAGAGTAACGTGCTGTTCGTCGTAACCTCAACCGGATATTACGAAGAGCCGGTTGTCGATTACTCGCAATACAACATACCCTCCGGGACTGTCTATATAAACCGAACAGCAAACCTGTTGAATATGTACCTGTCTGCAATATACGGACAGGCACATTATGTTGAGGCTTTTAAGGATAACCAAATATATCTTGACCATAAGCTGATAGAGCGTAAACGGCTGCACCTGAAAGAGGTGCTTGAGCGTTCGAAAGAGATGCTTGTCATGTCTGACGGCGTTTCTGACGCATACACGTCTTTTGGACTGCATTCGTCGCCAGACGCAGAAATGCTCAAGATAAAGAACGGCTTCAATATTGATGTCTGCGGAGACCTCGTGCTCAGCGTCTCTCCCGGATGGAACATATATAACGAGGAAACACACGAGCAGCAGAAAGCAAAGTCGTATGGCTTCCAATTCCCGATAATACTGTATGGCGCTGATGTCAAACACGCTGTAGTTACGTCACCGGTAACGGTAGAACAGATTTCACCAACAGTGTCCAAACATCTGAGAATCAGAGCACCAAATGCAGCACGCAAACAATCACTTTATTAGTCTCGTTGACAAAACAGAAATCGGTACACGTTTTTGAGGACAAGAAGAAACAAACTGAATTTTTGTTTGGAATGAAAAAAAAGTGACTAATGTGGGCTTTTTTGGAAAAAAAATATTAACTTTGCATTCTCTATGTGCAAATGACAAAAAGAAAAAGCATAGGGAAAGACAAATACGCATAAAAATAATTTATCAGATATGAATTTCATAAAACTATTACAGTCATTTTTCGGTAACAAGTCATCACGCGACATGAAACTCATCCAGCCTTTTGTGGAGAAAGTGAAAGCTGCATATTCAGACATACAGAAACTTGACAACGACGAGCTCCGTGCCAAGACAAAAGAACTGAAGGCATACGTTCTCGAAAAAGGTGTGGAGAAACAGAAAGCCATCGACGAGTTGAAGTCGAAGATAGAGGCCACGCCTCTTGACGAGCGTGAGGCAATCTTCAATGAGATAGACAAACTCGACAAAGAAATGCTCGACCTCTACGAGGAGGCATTAAACGAGATAATGCCTGTCGCTTTCTCTATCGTGAAAGAAACGGCGAGAAGATTTACCGAGAACCAAGAGACTGTCGTGACGGCAACTGATTTCGACCGCGAACTTGCTGCAGACCCTTCAAAGGATTTCGTCACCATCGACGGAGACAAGGCAATATATCACAATCACTGGACCGCCGGAGGCAACGATTTGAAGTGGGAAATGGTACATTATGATGTGCAGTTGTTCGGCGGCGTTGTGCTGCATCAGGGCAAGATAGCTGAAATGGCAACGGGTGAGGGAAAGACACTCGTATCTACACTCCCTGTCTTCCTCAATGCTTTGACTGGCAATGGCGTGCATGTGGTTACGGTGAACGACTATCTCGCTAAACGTGACTCGGAATGGATGGGGCCTCTTTACGAGTTCCACGGACTTTCTGTCGATTGCATCGACAAACATCAGCCAAACACTGACGCACGACGCAGAGCTTACAATGCAGACATCACATTCGGAACGAACAACGAGTTCGGCTTCGACTATCTGCGTGACAATATGGCACTGTCGCCTTCTGACCTCGTGCAGAGACGCCATAACTTCGCCATTGTCGATGAGGTTGACTCCGTCCTCATCGATGACGCTCGTACACCTCTTATTATTAGCGGTCCTGTCCCAAAAGGCGATGTGCAGATGTATGAGGAGTATCAGCCGCTTGTTGAACGACTTGTCGATGTGCAGAGAAAATTGGCAACACAGTATCTTGCTGAGGCTAAACAGAAAATCACAGAGGGAACTGCTCTAATGGAGAGCGGCAAAAAGGATGATGCCAATAAAACGCTCGAAGAAGGTTTCCTCGCACTCTTCCGCTCGTTCAAGGCGCTGCCTAAGAATAAGCCTCTCATAAAATACCTCTCGGAAGAAGGCATAAAAGCCGGTATGCTGCGTACTGAGGAACGCTATATGGAAAACAACAACCGCAAGATGCCGGAGGCTGTCGAACCATTGTATTTTGTGGTTGACGAAAAACTGAATTCATGCGACCTCACAGATAAAGGTACGGCATGGCTTGCAGAACAGGTTAAACAGGACGACCTCTTCGTCCTCCCTGACATAACAGCGCAGCTCTCTGCACTCGAAAGCCGCAAAGACTTGAGTGAAGAGGAAATGCTTTCGGAGAAAGACGCCCTGTTGTCACACTATGGCGTGCAGTCAGAACGTGTACATACACTCCAGCAACTGCTTAAGGCTTACTGCATGTTCAATAAGGATGACGAATACGTTGTCATCGACGGCGAGGTGAAAATCGTTGACGAACAGACAGGACGTATCATGGAAGGCAGACGCTGGAGCGACGGACTGCATCAGGCTGTTGAAGCGAAAGAGCACGTGAGGGTTGAAGCAGCAACACAGACATTTGCCACCATCACGCTGCAAAACTATTTCAGAATGTATCACAAGCTTGCAGGTATGACAGGTACTGCCGTCACTGAAGCAGGCGAGTTCTGGGATATCTATAAACTTGATGTCGTAGAGATTCCTACAAACCGTCCCGTGGCACGTAAAGACCTCGAAGACCGTGTTTATAAGACAGCACGCGAGAAATACAACGCAGTCATTGACGAGATAGTGGAAATGCGCAACAGCGGACGCCCGGTGCTTGTCGGTACAACGTCCGTGGAAATTTCCGAACTCCTGTCACGTATGTTGAAGATGCGCAACATCCCTCATCAGGTGTTGAACGCAAAACTCCACCAGAAAGAGGCTGACATCGTGGCTCTTGCCGGACAAAGCGTTAACGGACTTGGCGCTGTCACCATTGCCACGAACATGGCAGGACGTGGCACCGATATCAAATTGTCGCCAGAAGTGAAGGCGGCGGGAGGTCTTGCCATTATCGGTACTGAGCGTCATGAATCGCGCCGCGTCGATCGTCAGCTGCGTGGTCGTGCCGGTCGTCAGGGCGACCCGGGCTCTTCTGTCTTCTATGTCTCTCTCGAAGATAAACTTATGCGTCTATTCGCATCTGAACGTATCGCTTCTGTAATGGACCGTCTCGGGTTCAAGGAAGGTGAGCGTATCGAGTCGTCCATGATTACGAATGCTATCGAACGTGCGCAGAAGAAGGTTGAAGAGAATCATTTCGGCGTCAGAAAGAGACTGCTCGAATATGATGACGTGATGAACAAACAGCGTACTGTCATCTACGAGAAACGACGCCATGCGTTGATGGGTGAGCGAATCGGCATGGATATCGCTAACCTCATTTGGGACAGATGTGTCTCTATCATTGAGAACAATGATTATATCGGATGCCGCGAACAGTTCCTGCACGTCCTCGCTATTGAATGTCCTTTCTCTGAAACGGAATTCAAAAACGCAAATCGCGAAGAACTGCATGAGAAGGCATTCCAGGCAGCTATGAACTCATTCGTTCGCAAGACTGACCGCATCAAGCAGGTCGCGATGCCTACGATAAAGTCTGTCTATGAAAACCAAGGACACATATACGAACGTATCGTAGTGCCGATAACAGACGGCAAACAGATGTACCAGTTGCCATGCAATCTGCGTGAGGCATACGAGACAGAATGTGCATCTGTTGTCAAGCAGTTCGAGAAGGTTGTCATGCTGCGCATCATTGATGATGCATGGAAAGAAAACCTGCGTCAGCTTGACGAGTTGAAACACTCAGTGCAGAACTCAAGCTACGAGCAGAAAGACCCTCTGTTGATCTTCAAACTTGAGAGTGTGAAACTCTGGGACGACATGATCAACGACATGAACGACAGAATGGCTTCTGTCTTGATGAGAGTACAGCTGCCAGAGCAGAACCCTGAGGATGTAAGAGAAGCTGCTCCGGAAGAACATCAGCAACGTTACACCGAGCAGAAGGCTGATGCCAATGCACCAGAAAGCAGTGCCGTTACCGAAACGCAAAGACAGATGCAGGAAGCTGCAAAACAACAGCAGCAGCCGGTTCAGCGAACTCCGATTGTGCGCGACAAACTGCCTGGACGTAATGATCCATGTCCTTGTGGCTCAGGCAAGAAATTTAAGCATTGCCACGGCAAGGGCTTATAAGATGATTGGGATTTAAGGCCAAACAGAATACATTATATATATAATAAGGTGCAGGTGCTCATGAATACATCATTCATAAGCATCTGCCATAAACAACAAAACAACGATGCTGACGTTAAAACTCATAACAGAAGAATACGACCGCGTCATCAACGGTCTCGAGAAGAAACATTTCAAAGATGCTAAAGCTGCCATCGATAATGTGTTGGCAACGGACAAGGCACGTCGTGAAGCGCAACAGCAGGCTGATGCCCTGCTGGCAGAACAAAAGAAATGCGCCGCTGAGATTGGCAAACTGATGAAGGCTGGCGACAAAGAGGCTGCCGAAAAGGTGAAAGAGAATGTCGCAAGACTGAAAGAAACGACAAAACAGCTTGACCAGCAGAAGCAGGACGCTGAGAAAAAACTGACGGAACTGCTTTGCCAGATTCCTAACATTCCATACGACGAAGTGCCAGAAGGCTCTTGCGCAGAGGACAACTGGGTCGTAAAGTCTAATCAGAAAGAGTGTGTCGTAGGCGAAGACACTGTCGGCAACTGGACTGCAAACCCTGAGAATGACAATGCTCAGCTTCCACACTGGGAGATAGCGAAGAAATACAACCTTATAGATTTTGACCTCGGCGTGAAGATTACAGGTGCCGGCTTCCCTGTATATATCGGCAAAGGCGCTCTGCTTCAGCGCGCCCTTATCAATTTCTTCCTTGCAGAAGCAAATAAGGCAGGATATACCGAAATAATGCCACCTACTGTTGTCAACGCCGCTTCTGGCTACGGAACAGGACAGCTGCCCGACAAAGAAGGACAGATGTATCATGCCGACCTGGATGACCTTTATCTCATTCCTACCGCAGAGGTTCCTGTGACAAACATCTTCCGTGATGTCATACTCGACGAGAAAGAACTTCCTGTCAAGTGTTGTGCATATACGCAATGTTTCAGACGCGAGGCAGGCTCATACGGAAAAGATGTCCGTGGCCTCAACCGCCTGCATGAGTTCTCAAAAATAGAGATTGTGCGCATCGACACACCGCAGCATTCTGCTGAATCACACAAAGAAATGCTTGAACATGTGGAGGGCTTGTTGCAGAAATTGGAGTTGCCATACAGAATACTCAGGCTGTGCGGCGGAGACCAGTCGTTCACATCTGCCGTATGCTATGACTTTGAAGTGTATTCAGAGGCACAGCACAGATGGCTTGAAGTATCTTCTGTTTCAAACTTCGATACCTATCAGGCAAACCGTCTGAAATGCAGATACCGTAAAGAAGGTTCAAAGAAACCGGAACTGTGCCACACATTGAACGGTTCAGCTCTTGCTCTTCCACGTATCGTAGCCTCAATCCTTGAGAACAACCAGACACCTGAAGGCATTCGCATTCCGAGGGCTCTCGTGCCGTATATGGGGTGTGACATCATCAACTAAGTCTGTCTAATCATGCATGATGTGACCACGAAGAATCATGCGGAATAGAAAAAGAAATCCACAATAACATCTCAGGGAGCCAAGCCTGGTATGCAATAAAATGATTACATTCATTCTAAGTATTTTAGCCCTTATATTGGGATATGTCTTCTACGGAAGATATGTAGAAAAGACATTCGGCCCGGATGACCGTCCTACCCCTGCCGTGTATATGGCAGACGGTGTGGATTACATCCCGCTGTCGGGTTGGAGAATCTTCATGATACAGTTTCTGAATATCGCAGGGACTGGCCCGATATTCGGCGCCATAATGGGTATGTGGTACGGGCCGTCAGCCTATCTTTGGATTGTATTCGGTTGCATCTTTGCAGGTGCGTTGCATGATTATTTCTCCGGGATGCTTTCCATACGCAAAGACGGAGCAAGTCTGCCCGAATTGGTCGGCATCTTCCTCGGAGGCCGCACACGCAGGGTTATGCTCGTATTCTCCGTACTTTTGCTCATCATGGTGGGTGCTGTGTTTGTACTCAGTCCTGCCGCCTTGCTTTCATCGTTGTTGAAAGACACGATGTTCGGTGACCTCTTGTTATGGATTATCGCGATATTCATATATTATATCATTGCTACGATACTTCCTGTAGATAAGATTATCGGCAAGATATATCCCTTGTTTGCCATTGCGTTGATATTCATGGCATTCGGCTTGATGGTTGCTCTTTTTGTCAAATTCCCTTCTGTACCTGAGTTATGGGATGGGTTAGGAAATATGGGAACTGAGCGACTTGGCATCAAGAACAGCGACCCATTGATACCAGCCCTGTTCATCACAATCGCGTGCGGAGCGATAAGCGGTTTCCACGCGACACAGTCGCCTTTGATGGCGCGTTGCGTGAAAAGCGAGCGTCTCGGCCGCCGGATATTCTACGGGGCAATGATATTTGAAGGATTCGTAGCTCTTGTGTGGGCGACGGTGTCGAGCTATTTCTTCTATTCTGACGGATGGAGAGAAGTGCTTGCAGCTACTGCCCCAGAACAGCTTGCCGCTGTAGAACATGAGTTGGCAGCGGGCTCAACGATAACCCAAGTGTTCGGCAATGCAGCCGAGGTGGTAATGGTGATGTGCAACAGCTGGCTCGGCATTGTCGGCGGAGTCCTCGCCGTGCTCGGTGTCATTGCCGCGCCTATAACGAGTGGCGACACGGCATTGAGGTCAGCGCGCCTCATCATCGCGGAGTTCCTCACACTTGACCAGAAACCCATCCGCAAACGTCTGTACATCTCTATCCCGATGTTCGTATGCACCATACTTCTCATCGTATGGCAGATGGAGAACAAAGACGGCTTCAATGTGATATGGAAGTATTTCGGCTGGGCAAACCAGACACTCGCCGTTTTCACTCTGTGGACAATAACAGTCTATCTCTCATTGAAAAAGAAGAACTATTTCATAAGCCTCATTCCAGCCTTGTTTATGACATTTGTCTGCATCTCCTTCATCTGCATCTCCAATCAGGCGATGGGTATGGACGCAGAAATAGGCTATCTCATTGGAGGCGTAGGCAGCATGACATTGCTCCTCTTCTTCCTCAACTGGAAGCGCAAGATGGAAATGTTCTTCACCCAGTCTCAGCAGAAAACGCACGCCAAGCGAACTGAACGCGAAGAGATGTGGAAAAGAGAACGTGAGAGTAATTAATTGTCCTGAACAAAGTGTCTGTAAAGCCATGCTTCCTGACAGACTATATCTACATCATATTAATCATTAACTATACTGAAAGAATTTATGAAAAAGTTGTTAATCGTGCTTATTGCACTCACTGCCACTCTTAGGGCGAGTGCACAGTTTGAAGAAGGTACAATATATGCCGGAGCATCACTCAATGGTCTGGATTTCAGCTATTCTGGCGCAAAGAAATTGGCTCTTGATTTCTCAGCAAAGGGCGGCTACTGTCTCAGCGACAATCTGATGGTGCTCGCGAATGTCGGTGTAGATACAAACAGCGACTATACAAACCTTTCTGTAGGAGTCGGCGGAAGATATTATATCATCCAGAACGGCATATATCTCGGTGTCAATGCAACATTAAAACAGGTTGACACACAGAGACATAACGACTTTATGCCAGGCGTTGAAGTCGGCTATGCTTTCTTTGTCAATAAACACTGCACCATCGAACCGGCTATCTACTACGACCAGTCGTTCAAATCACACAAAGACTATTCTCAGTTCGGTTTGCGTATTGGAATAGGCATCTATCTTTAATAATTTTTTCTAAACAGATTTTCTTTTTGGCTGACGTATCTCTTACACAGTGATTGTCAGCCAAAAAGGATTTTTTATTTCATCTTTCAAAAGAAAACATAAATTCTTAATTTCCACTACTATGAAACAACTGTCATTCTTCCTCCTTTCTTTTCTTTTGCCTTTAGCATACGCCGATGCCTGCACTAATCTTATTGTGGGCAAAGCGGCGTCAAAAGACGGCTCAGTGATGTTCAGTTATTCAGCCGATTCTTACGGGGCTTTCATGCCGCTTTATCATTATCCTGCGGGCAAGCATAATGCCGGTGAGATGCGCAAGGTTTATGACTGGGATTCAAACCGCTATTGGGGCGAGATTCCTGAAGCGCCAGAGACATATAACGTTGTTGGAAACATGAACGAATGGCAGGTCGCCATTGGTGAGACAACATACGGCGGACGAGAGGAGATGGTTGATTCGACGGGCATCATCGATTACGGCTCTCTCATATATATCGCTCTTCAACGCTCAAAGACCGCACGCGAAGCGATAAAAGTCATGACAACTCTTGTGGAGAAATATGGCTATAATTCCAGTGGCGAATCCTTCACAATCTGCGACCCTGACGAGGCATGGATAATGGAGATGCAGGGCAAGGGTCCCGGTTCGAAAGGCGTAGTATGGGTAGCACAGCGTCTGCCAGACGACTGCATCAGCGCACATGCCAACCAAAGCCGCATCCGCACCTTTAACATGAAGGATAAGGAAAATGTCATGTATTCTAAGGATGTCATAAAGTTCGCACGCCAGAAAGGCTGGTTCACCGGCAAAGACAGCGAGTTCTCTTGGGCAGATGCCTATGCGCCGGCAGATTTCGGCGGACGGCGTTATTGTGACGCACGAGTATGGAGCTTCTTCAACAAATGGGCAGAAGGCGGTTTCTCAGAGTATCTCCCATGGGCTCTCGGCATAGACAAGGATGCAAAGCCAATGCCGCTATGGGTGAAGGCGAAGCGCAAGCTTGGTGTCGAAGACCTTGAAGAGTCTATGCGAGATCATTATGAAGGCACGCCTCTCTCTCTCGACCGGCCGGAAGATGCCGGCCAGGGCATAGGCGGCATGCCGTACCGTCTGTCACCACTCTCCTTCGAGGTTGACGGCGTGAAATATTGCAACGAGCGTCCTATATCCACCCAGCAGTCTGCCTTCGTCTTCGTCGCACAGTTGCGTTCGTGGCTGCCACGCCAGATAGGTGGTGTTCTGTGGTTTGGAAATGACGATGCTAACATGATAGCCTTCACTCCAATCTACTGTTCTATGACACGCCGCCCCAACTGTTACGCCACACCAGGTACAGATGCCTTGAACTTCTCCCCTGACAACGCATATTGGATGTGCAACATGGTTAGCAACATTGTCTATCCTCGTTATGAAAGCCTCTTCCCCGATCTGAAGGCAGTGCGCGACCGTCTTGAGGCGAGATACTTCGCTCAACAACCATCCGTAGAACGCGAAGCATTGAAGATTCTCGAAGAGAAAGGCGAAGCAGAATGTGTTGCATACCTAAACGATTATAGCGTGAAAGAAGCGCAGGGAATGCTGGCTGAATGGCAGAATCTCGCGAAATATCTCATTGTCAAATACAACGACTTTGTCGTCAAGCCAGAGAGAGACGGCCAGTTCGAACGCTCTAAATATGGCATCGGCGCGACTGTCAAACGTCCCGGCTATTCAGAGCGTATGCGCCGTGCCATCGTAAAAGGCTGTGGTGAAAAATACAAGATGCCCGTAGAGGAATAATCTTATTCCGTAAGCTCAATCCCCGATACATATATATCGTACATGGTATGAACAATATTCAACGGCTGTCTCTTTGTTCTGAAGCAGACAGCCGCTTGTCTATTCGCAGCATCCCAATCTATGGCTGTCGCAAAACTCACACAGAAGATGCAGACAGGACGGTATCAGTCGGCATTACCAGGCTGTACTGTCTTCTCCGCACGCATCCGCTTTCTGTTGTTTTGTTAATTAAACATAATTGGCGGTGATAGACGTGACTATATTTGTGTAATTGGAGAAAAATGTGTAACTTTGCATTCGCTTTTGTGAAAGCAAGGTCGCGGCATAAGCGACAATACGGGTGAGTCTTATACGACCAGCTCCCTCGGAACTCCCCCAGGACAGGAATGTAGCAAGGGTACTTGGTTGTAGCGGTGCGATGTAAGTAGCTCGCCCACCTGCCTCTTTAGCTCAGTTGGCCAGAGCACGTGATTTGTAATCTCGGGGTCGTTGGTTCGAATCCGACAAGAGGCTCGAAAGTTGAAAATAAGGAATCATCTCATTGAGGTGGTTCCTTTTTTTTACTAATTCTGCCTCATTGGGCAGAGACATTTAATCTACATCCTATGACGTTTTCAAAATACGAACAGACAATAGCTTACAGCCGCGTCTTCGGTCTGTATGTAGCATTATGCTGGCTGACGGGCTTCTTCTTCTTTGTCCTCCGTCTTCCGTTAGACAGCATGGTCTGTTTTGCATGTTTCCTGCTTACCCCCATTTTGTTATTCAACTTAGCCAAGTATTTCCGCGAGACGAAATCCGGTGGAGAGCTGACATACGGGCAAGCATTCCTCCTGTTATTCATGAGTTGTGCCCATGCCTCGCTGCTTACGGCTGTGGGAGTCTGGGCGTATTTCAATTTCCTTGATTCAGGGGCGTTCGTCTCGCTGATGGAGACATCGTTGAATGCCATAGACAGCGAATTGTTCGAGAGCGCTTACGGAATGCCGAAGTCAGAAGCGATGCAGATGCTGTCAGCTTTCTCTGAGTTGCGTCCGATAGACATAACTTTCGGCTACCTTCTCGACAGTCTCTTCGCTTCGGTTTTTATCAGTGCTATCGTGGCTTTATTCGTTAAGAAGAGCAGTGGCGCGAACAGATATGAAAGATAGAAAAAACACCCTTCCCCCGACATAAAACAAAAAACATCCAATCGATATGAATATTACAGTTGTTGTTCCGTTATACAACGAAGCCGAATCCCTGCCCGAGCTATATAGCTGGATAGACAAGGTATGCCGTGAGCACAAACTCACCTACGAAGTGATTTTCGTCAACGACGGCTCTACAGATGCTTCGTGGACTGTCATAGAACAGTTGGCGTCAGAGCATGATGAAGTGCATGGCATAAAGTTCAGGCGCAACTACGGCAAGTCGC